>DASSGC010000714.1:0-40085 GCA_035693765.1 Acidimicrobiales bacterium | reverse complement strand
GACGTCGAGATCGAAGAGACCCTGCTCGGCCAGAGCGCCCCGGGACCGGATCGCGGGGAGGCCGGACTCGGCCGCGTCGGACGCCATGGCGGCGCGCCAGGCGGCCGACGCCCGGCCGAGGTGGTGGAACCGTGTTGCGTGATGGTGTTGGGATCGCCTCATGACGCCACCGTCGCGTCGCGCCCTTGACGATCGCTGGACACCCGCTTGTGCTCGACCGCGGCAGCGCTACCCGCCACGCGCCCCGCTGCGGGCGAGGAGGAAGGCTTGCGGCGTCGATTCGTGGTCGAGCGCGGGCTCGCGCACGGCTCGGGCGTGGACCTGCAACCCGGCGGCGATCAGGGACCGGGCGACGTCGTCGGGGGAATGCCGATGGCTGGTCAGCGAGATGCCGGTGTCATAGGCGTCGGCCCGGTGCACGCACTCACCGTCGCCGGCCTGGAAGGCCAACAGGAGGTGGCCATCGCCGCTGAGCACCCGCGCCAGCTCGGCGAACACCTCGTCGAGGTGCCCCGACGGCGTGTGGATGATCGAGTACCAGCAGACGGCGCCCCCGAGCGATCCGTCCCGAAACGGGAGCGCGGTGAGCCGACCTTCCTCGAAGCGGATGTCGGGGTGCGCGTCCCGGGCGACGGTGAGCATCGCCTGCGACACGTCCACACCCACGACATCGAGTCCATGCCCCGCCAGAAACGCCGCCACGCGTCCCGGCCCGCAGCCGACATCGGCGACCGGTCGGGCCGCCACCCCCACGAGCTCGACGAACGCCGCCAGGAACGCCCGATCGACCGGGCCCTCGAGGGCCCCGCGCAGCTCGGTCCCCACCACCTGCGCGTACCTCTCGGCCGCGGCGTCGTAGACCGCTCGGGCCGTCGACACGTGGTCAGGTTCCCCCACGCCCCGGAACCTACAGCCGCCGGAGCCGCACCCCCGGGGCATGGACCTGCCGGTGCGGGCCTAGCGGATCGCGGCGACGACTGCGGCCGTGCCCGACCGCCACACCACACCCGCCTCGGTGAAGCCCGCCTCGGTCAGCGCGGCGACGTGCCAGTCGGCCGGGGGCGTGAACTCCTCGACCGGGTAGGTGGTCTCGAACACGGCGCGCCGTTGCGCCGTTGCCGCCTCCAGTGCCGGGTCGGATGCGGCCCCCGCCCACCAGGCGTCCCACCGGCGCCGGTCGGCGGCGCCGATCCGGCGTCGGTGGTCGACCTCGGCGAGGGCGGCACCGAGGCGGGGAAGCTCGGCCAGCGGCATCTGCTCGCTGTGCGCCACCACGCCACCAGGGCGGACCAGGCCGCCGAGATCGCGGTACAGGCGGCTGACAGCATCTTCCGGGAGCCAGTGCAGGGCCGTCGACGTCACCACGGCATCCACCTGCGGCCCGGCGGCGACCGCCTCGGCCCAGGACGGGTCGCGCAGGTCGGCGCGCACGATCCGCACGCGCGCGTCGTCGGCGAAGGTCGCCGCTGCGATCGTGAGCAGCACCGGATCGACGTCCACGGCGATCGAGCGTGCGCCCGGCAACCGGTCGAGCAGCCGGCGGGTGACCGTGGCGGTGCCACAGGCGAGGTCGACCACGGTCGGTGCGGTGCCCGCGATCCCCTCGACGAGGTCGAGCAGCACGCCGATCCGCTGTTCACGGTCGGGCACGAGGTCGTCTTCGAGGCGATCCCACGATGCCTGCCAGGAATCGGCCCAGCTCGGTGTCGCCGACGCATCCATGACAGGCAGAGGGTAGGACCGGCGGGCCCCGCACCTGCGACCGCCGAACTCGTGCCAGGGTCGCATCGTCGCCCGCGACGGCTGGGCGCTGTTCTGCCACGGCTGGGCCGCCGCGCTCAGCGCGGTGCTGGGCCTGCCCGACGACCCGCGGCTCGGTGATCGCTTCGAGCACGCCGCCCGCGATGAGTTCCGAACCGTGCCGTCGTCGACACGGGCATGCGAATCGTCATCAGTGAGTTCATCAGCCTCGACGGTGTGGTGCAGGCTCCCGGCGGCGCCGACGAGGACAGGGACGGGGGCTTCGAGCACGGCGGCTGGTCCATGCCGTACTTCGATCCCGAGGTCATGGGGTCGAGCATCGACGAGGCCTCCAAGCGGACCGACGCGCTCCTCTTCGGCAGGCGCACGTGGCAGGTCATGGCCGGTGCCTGGCCCGGGCGGGCCGGCGACCCCTTCGCCGACTGGATGAACTCGGTCGACAAGCACGTCGTGTCCGACACGCTGTCCGAGGCGGACCTCACCTGGGCCCCCACCTCGCTGATCCGCGGTGCCGACCTGGTGGAGGCCGTCACGGCGCTGCGGGAGCGACCCGGTCGCGACGTCAACGTCATGGGCAGCGCGCAGCTCGTACGGTCCCTGCTCGCGGCCGACCTGGTCGACGAGATGAACCTGATGATCGAGCCGATCGTGCTCGGCGGCGGCAAGGGCATCTTCCCGGCCGACGGCGTGGCTCGCCCGTTCGAGCTCGTGTCCGCCACCACCGCCGGGACGGGCGTACAGATCTGCCGGTACCAGCGGGCGCGCTAGACGGCGACCCGCGCTGGCCCGACGACCAACCGGTCCGTGCGCTCGGCCTGTGCCGGCTCCTGCCGGCCGGCGGCGCGGATCGGCGGTCGTGGGCCGTCAGCGCCCGCCGTCGCCGCCGCTCCGCACGACCGGCGGCCGGTCCGTCCCGTGCGCCGGGATCCGGGGTGGCCCGGGCCGGGCGTCGCCGGCACGCGGGTAGGCGACCGTCGTACGGCCGACCACGGCCGACCGCACCGGCCGCCGGCCCGACGGCCTGTGGGCGACCGATGACCATCGGGCGTGCGGACCGTCTACCTGATCGTGGAAACCAAGAACCTCGCACGCCTCTACGGACTGCCGTCACTCGACTGGGACCGCATCGAGGCCCGCCTCGGCGCGGGCGTGACCCAGGCGCCCGGCACCGGGGGCCCGGACCGGCACACCTGCTGGCTGGCGACGATCAACGACGACGGGAGTCCGCACGTCACGGGCGTCGGCGCCCTCTGGGTGGACGGCGCCTTCTGGTTCGAGACGGGCGACGGCACCCGCAAGGCAAGGAACCTCGCTCGTGACGCTCGCTGCACCCTGAGCGTCGCCACCGGGGACTTCGACCTGGTGGTCGAGGGCGCCGCGGTGAAGGTCACCGACCGGGAGACGGTCGCCTCCCTGGCCGCACGCTGGGCGGCGGAGGGCTGGCCGGCCCGCGTCGACGACACCGGCACCGCCCTCACCGCAGAGTTCAGCGCACCCTCCGCCGGACCGCCGCCGTGGCACGTCTACCGGCTGACACCTCGCCATGCGACCGCACTGTCGACGGTCGATCCGGGCGGGGCCACTCGCTGGTCGTTCGAGCCGTAGCACGCCTGGAGGCCGAGCGGATAGGGCGCTCGCCACGGCGCAGGCGGTCCACCGACCGGATCGCGGCATCCGCCCGACTGGTTCAGCTGGGGCATGGACCTCGGCGACCGCCTGGTCACGTCCTGCCACATCGCGCCCACGGGGCAGGAGCTGATCTCGCCCAGATCTAGCCAGATCTAGCCCGGGGACGCTTGGCCGCGCCCCGTGATCGCGTCGAAATGGTCGCGCAGGGCAGCGACGAGCACGCCGGAGTCGGGGACGGCGTCGAGGTCGACGGTGACGGTCACCGTGAGCGTGCCCGCGTAGGACAGGACGGCGAAGGCGACCGGGACGTTCCCGGCCACGATGCTGAGGGGGATCACCTCTGCGATGGTCGATCCGAGGAACGACAGGGGAGCATCGGGACCCCGGAGGTTGGTGACGAAGGTGGTGACCAGGCGCTGACGTTCGATGAGCCACCGGAGCACACCGAGCACGGCCAGACCCCGGAAGACCGGGGCGAGCAGTGCGGCTGACGCGCCTCTGGTCCCGGCCTTGTGGGCCCGGGTGGTGGCGGCGATCGACCCGAGGCGATCGAGCGGCCGCCCCGACAGCGGGACCGCCACGGGGACGACCCCGACCTCGTTCCCGAGCCCGGCGGCCGCGGCCTGGGTCCTCCCCGAGATCGGAGCCGACACCACGACGTGGTCGACGTGTTCGCCCCGCTGCGCCAGCAGCGAGTCCAGCGCACCGCCCACCGCGGCGAGGAGCACGTCGTTCACGGTGCCGCCCCGGTCGTGGCCGGCGGCGCGCACCCGGGCCAGATCGGCACGGACGACGCCCACGCCGCGCCGGGTGCCGACCGGCCGATTCAGCGAACAACGGGGCGCACGCGGCGTCGGGCCCGGGCGAAGCTCGGCCAGGGCGTCCCGCACCCGGGCCGCGCCCCGGGGGAGACGGGTGAGGGCACGGAGCCTGGCGGTGGCCGCCTCCCGGGCCAGCTCGCGCCAGGACGGCGGCGGTCTGGGGAAGTCCGGCGGCGGCGGTCCCGCCGCGCCGTCGACGAGGTTGGCCAGGACCGCCAACCCGCCCATCCCGTCTGCCATCACGTGGTGGAACACCACGATCAGGGCACACGCGTCGCCCGCGAGTCCGGTGACCAGCGTGGCCGACCACAGGGGCCGGTCCGGCGGCAGGCGGCGCGTCACGACGCCGGCCGCCACCCGCAGCAGGGCCTCCTCGTCACCGGGCGGCGGGCAGCGCAGATCGTGGACGTGCCGGGTGACGTCGTCGCCGGGGTCGTCGACCCACACCGGCCGGCCGCAACCCGGTGGTGTCGCCACGAGCCGCTGGCGCAGCCGCGGGACCCCACGGATCCGGTCGGCCAGTGCCTCGCGGACCATCCCTGCCGTCAGACGCGTGCCCGGCCCGAACACCAGGATCGCCCCCACCTGGGCCGGCACCGGGCCGACGTCGGCGGCGAGCTCCATCATGTCGACCGGGCTCGCACGCTCGATCACGACATCGCCGGCACCCCGCGCGAAGGCCACGACGACAGCTTCGCCTCCCCGCCATCGACCGCGCACCCCAGGCTGGCGAGGCACGCCCGGGCGACGGCCCGGCGAAAGGCGGCCGGGTCAGCCCCAGTCCGCCCCCTCGACGGCGGCCGCGGGCGTCGGGTCCGGCAGGCGCCGCATGCGGAACGTGTTCACGAGCCCGACGAGGCCGGCGGAGACCGGCACGAGCAGCGCCACCTGCAGCGAGCGATCCCTCGCATCCGTGTTGATGCGGACGATCTCGTCGCTGACGTCGTCGGGCTGACCGGCGAGCAGCTCCTCCAGCTGTGCGTTGCTCATGACCTGCGCGTCGTCCTCGAGCGCGTCGGCGATGCGCTGCTGCCCGGCCGCGGGGATGACCTCACTCGCCTCCGTCATGTCGGTGAACGTCAGCGACAGGGTGGCGAGCATGATGCCTCCGGCCACCGCCAGCCCGAACGACAGCCCGAACGACCCTGCCGCCGAGTTCACCCCGGCCGCCTCGCTGATCCGGTCCTCGGCGATGGGGGCCAGCGTGTAGTTGTTCAGCTGGGAGACCAGCAGGCCGAGCCCCGCCCCGGCGATCGCCAGCGGGACCAGCAGGGCCCAGCCGGAGTCCGCCCGGGGCACGATCGGGATCACCACGGCCATGCCCGTTGCGCTCAGCAGGAACCCCAGCAGGATGAGGGTGCTCGGACGCGTGCCGGCCTTCCGCCCGGCGAGCGTCGCCACGCCGAACATGCTGAGCGAGAGCGGGGCGAGCGACAGCCCCGCCCGCATCGCGTCGTACCCCAGCGCCATCTGCAGGAAGATCGGCAGCGAGATCATCGCTCCGCCGAGGCTGATCTGCTGGAGCGTCTGCTGGGTGATCCCGACCCTGAAGTGGGGGAATCCGAACAGATCGGGGTCGAGCAGCGTCAGCTTCCCCTGCCGCTTGCGGTGCACCAGCCAGTAGGCGAGCGCAGCGAGGCCGGCCACACCGATGGCGATCAGGGCGCCGACGAACTCGCCCCCTTCCTGCCAGACCAGGATGCCCAGGACGACACCGCCCATGCCCAGGACGGAGAGGACCGCGCCGACCATGTCGACGTGCCGGGGCCCGGTGTACGGCACGTCGCGGACCAGCCTGATCCCGGACAGCACGATGGCGATGACGACGACCTCCAGGAGGAAGCCGACGCGCCAGGACAGGTACGTGGTGACGAAGCCGCCGAGCAGCGGTCCGACCGCGGCGGCGATCGCCGCCGCGGCCCCGACGACGGCATAGGCCTTCTTCTGCGCCGGCCCCTCGAAGTTCCCGTGGATGAGGGACTGCATCGCCGGCAGCAGGAGCGACGCGCCGAGGCCGCCCACGATCGCCCAGAAGACGATGATCGCGATCAGGTTCTGGGCGAGCGTCATCGCCGCGGCGCCGACGGCGTACGCGATCAGGCCCAGCACGTAGGCCCGCCTGCGCCCGATCAGATCGCCGATCTTGCTGCTGATCAGGATGAACGCAGCGGAGACCAGGGCCTCGAGCGCGATCGCCGACTGGACGCCGCTCACGGTGGTGTCGAGGTCTCGGACCACCGCCGAGATCGACACGTTCATGAGCGACGTGTCGACGACGAGCACGAACATCGCCATGGCCAGCAGGACGGCGAGCCGCGGGTTGCCCGCTCCCTCCCGCGGAGGAGCGGTGCTCACGTCGGCGTTCACGGACCAGGCTCCGATCCCACCCGCGTGCCGGGGTCGTGTCGAGGTGCCGCCACCGGCGCCGCGGCATCGGGGGAGGAGGTGACGTCGGGCTCCGCCGCGGGCCTCTCGGGGAGGCGGCGGGCGGCGTAGATCGCGAAGGTCGTGATGACGGCGAGGATCGCCAGCGAGGCCCGCAGTGCGTCCAGCCGCGCGTCGGCGTTCTCGTCGATGATGGCGTCGGACGTCTCGGGCGGGAGGTCGGTGGCGGCGAGCGCCGTCTCGAGCTCCTTGTCGGAGATGAAGGGCGCACCGCTCGCGAGGTCGACGTCGGCCGCGGCGGTGACCGACTCGGGGACGTCCGGGTTGCCGGCCAGCCCGGTGAGGAACGACGACGTGAGCGCGGAGATCAGCACGGCGCCGCCGAGGGCGGTGCCGATGGACGCACCGAGGTTCGTCAGGGTGTTCTGGAGGCCGCCGACCTCGCCGCTCCGCTCGTCGGGCACCGAGGACACCGTGACCGCCCCGAGCTGGGAGGCCAGTGCGCCGATGCCGAGCCCGGCCAGCAGCATCGGCCAGGTGACGATCTCCGGGCCGGCCCCGACGTCGAGCCCGATGATCAGCACGACGATGCCCGCGAACAGCGCGCTGAAGCCGAGCTGGGCCACGCGCCGGGGCGACGCCCGCGGGAACAGCCGCGGCACACCGACCGCGGCGATCAGCAGCGTGATCGAGAGCGGCAGCAGGCGCACGCCGGTGGCGATGGCCGACAGGCCGAGCGCGACGGAGAGGAACAGGGGCACGGCGAAGAAGAGGCCGGCCTGCGTGAGGTATTGGAAGAAGAACGAGGTCAGACCCGCCCGCAGGGTCGGGTTGGCGATCTGGGAGACGTCGACGAGCGGCGTGCCGCCCCGGGCGACGACGCGACCCTCCCAGCGCACGAACACGTTCATGACCGCACCGCCCGCCATGATCATCCAGATCACCGGTGACAGCCGCAGCCACTCCGGACCGTCGGCCTTGGGCAGCACGAGCCCCCACGACCCCGAGCGCAGGATCCCGTACACGATCAGCCCGAGCCCCAGCGCCGACAGGGCCGTCCCGACGAGGTCGAGCCGCCCGCCGGCCTCGGCGGGCTCGTCCGCCATCCGCCGGGTCATCGCGAGGATGCCGACGACCACCACCACCTCGCCGGCGAACACCCACCGCCACGACGCGTACGTGGTGAACAGCCCGCCGATGAGCGGTCCCGCGGCGACGGCGATCGCACCTGCGGAGGCAACCAGCCCGTAGGCGCGCGGCCGGTCGCTCCTCGCGAAGTTCGCGGCCACCAGCCCGACGATCGCCGGCATGATCAGCGCGGCGCCGATGCCCTCCAGCAACGACCAGCCCAGGATCAGCACCGGGAGGCTCGGGGCGAGCGCGGTGGTCAGCGAGCCGCTGCCGTAGATGACGCACCCGATCGCGAACGCCCGCTTGCGGCCGATGATCTGCCCGATCTTGCCCCCCGTGATCATCAGCACGGCCATGACCAGCGTGTACAGCGTGATCGCCGTCTGCACCCCGGTCACGTCCGTCCCCACGTCGTGCGCGACCGTGGCGATCGACACGTTCATGACGGAGCTGTCGAGCGTCATGAGGAACTGCCCGGCGGCGAGCGTGGTCAGCACCGTCATGCCTTGCGCTGCGGCCTCGCCTGGCGTGGCCGGCGTGCCACCGTCCGTCCGCATGGCGGCAGCGTAGGCGGGCGACCACATCCGGTCATCCCCCCGGCCGGGTGAAGGACCCCCGGGGACGGGGCGCTGCGCGCCGGCGGCTGCGCAGCGGGCGGTAGCGTCCGCGGCCGTGGCGGTGCCGATCTCCGCGGACCAGATCCAGGCGTGTGCCGCCGCCAACCACGTGTCGTGGTTCGCCAGCCGGGCACGGGTGACCGGCGGCCACGCCGGGCGGGACGGCGCCCTCGACTGGGCCGTCGAGCAGACCGACGGGGTGCTGGCCAGCATCCTGTTCCCCGCCGCCGGCGGTCCCGGCGGCCGTGCCGCCCTCGACGCCGCCATCGACCGCTGCCGTGACGCGGCGGGGGTCCGCTCGATCAGCGTGTGGAGCCGCACCCCGGCCGACCCTCCCGGCCTCGGCGCCTGGCTGCTGGCCCGGGGCTTCGGCTGGGGATGGCAACCGCACTGGATGGCCGCCGACCTCGGCCGCGTGCCCGACCCGCTCGTGCCGGACGGGGTGCACATCGAGGTGCTCGACGCGGCCGTCGACTGGGCGGTCGAGGACCTGCCCTACTACACGCCCGCGACCGGGCGGCTCGCCGGGTTGCGGGCCGCGGAGACCCCGCGCACCACCTGGTCGGTGGCCGCCCTGGAGGGCGACCGGCCGGTCGGGCACGTGGCCGCCCACGTCGGCCCCGCCGGATCGGAGGCCGGGATGTACGACTTCGGCGTCGTCCCCGGCGCCCGGCGGCGGGGCATCGGGTCTGCCCTCGCCCTCACCGCGCTCGGCCTGGCGGCGGGGGCCGCGTGCCGGTGGCTGACGCTCAACTCCACCGTCGCGGGCGAGCCCGTGTACCGGCGGCTGGGGTTCGCGTCCGGGGGCCACGGCCAGACCTGGTGGCTGCTGGGACAGCCGCTGCCCGCGCCGCCCGCGGCCGGCGAGATCGCGTTCATCGAGGCGGTCGGCCTCGGCGACCTCGACCGCCTGGAGGCCCTGCGCGTCGGGCTCGACCGCCACGACCTGGAGCGGCGCTACGGCTGCGACCGGACGCCCGCGCAGGTCGCGCTGCTCACGGGTCGGCCGGCCGCGGTCGACTGGCTGGAGGCCAACGGGGCGGTGCTCGACGTCGTGTCGGCGTGGGACACGGGCGGGCGGGAGCGGGCCGCGGCCCTGCTCGGCCGCCATCCCGAGGTGACCGACCGGACGGTCGACGGCCGCGGTGCCACCGCCCTCCACGTGGCGATCGAGCGGGACCTGCCCGAGCTGGTCGACCTGCTCCTCGACCACGGCGCCGACCCGCAGGTGCGCGACGGCGTGTGGCGCGCCGACGCGATGGGCTGGGCGCGGGCATTGGGTCGCGACCACCTGGCGGCGGTCCTCGACGCCCGGCGCGGCCGGCGCTAGAGGCCGAGCGACAGGGCGCTCGCCAGGGCCCACGCGTGGCGATCTGGAGCGGGAGCACCAGCTCGACAGCTCGGCCGACCGGCGATGCAGCACGGTGACCGGCAGCAACGTGATCCAGCGAAGCCATCAGGTGCAGTCTCTGAGCCGCGGCGTGGCCGGCGCCCGCGCCCGCCAGGCGAGGGCGGCGAGGGCGGCGGGGGCGGCGACGCAAGGCCCGGACGGACGTGGGGCCACGGGGGGTGCGCCGGTAGCTTGCCGGCGACGTCCGCAGTTCCACGGAAGGACCCGCCATGCAGTTGGGCATCCACGTCTGGTCGTTCACCGGTCCCCCCACCGAGGCCCTCGGGCCCACCCTCGCCCGGACCGGGGCCGCGGCCGAGGCCGCCGGGATCGCGACCCTCTCCGCCATGGACCACTACTTCCAGATGGAAGCGGCGGCTCCGGCCACCGACCCGATGCTGGAGGGCTACACCACCCTGGCCTTCCTGGCCGGGCACACCTCGACGGTGCGGCTCGGCCTGCTGGTGACCGGTGTGAGCTACCGCCATCCGGGTCTGCTGGCCAAGGTGGTGACCACGCTCGACGTGGTGTCGGGCGGGCGGGCCCAGCTCGGCATCGGCGCCGCCTGGTACGAGCGCGAGCACACGGGCCTCGGGGTGCCGTTCCCGCCGGTCGGCGAGCGCTTCGCCCGGCTGGAGGAGACGCTGCAGATCTGCCGCCAGATGTGGGACCCCGACGACACGGGCCCCTACACCGGCCGGTACTACCAGCTCGCCGAGACGCTGTGCTCGCCGCCGCCCGTCAGCCGGCCCCACCCGCCGATCCTCATCGGGGGCGGCGGGGAGCGGAAGACCCTGCGGCTGGTCGCCCGCTACGCCGACGCCTGCAACCTGTTCGCCGCCTCGCAGGAGGAGGTGGCCCACAAGCTCGGCGTGCTGCGGTCGCACTGCGAGGACGTCGGCCGGGACGAGGCGAGCATCCGCAAGACCATCCTCTACCTCGGGCCGGCGCTGGCCACCGGCGACGTGGACGGCTTCCTCACCGACATGGCCGGCTACGCCGACCTCGGCGTCACCGAGGTCATGGTCATGCCGCCGGACGGCCGGGCCGACGCCTTCATCGAGCGGGTGGCGGCGCCGCTGGTGCCGCTGCTGGCCGACCTGGGGGTGTGAGCCGTGGCGTACCGGTGGTTCCGGCTCACGGCCACGACCGCCAACGGGTGACCGTCACGGCGATCACCGGGCCCGGGGGGCGCCGGTCGCGGTAGGGCGGGTACTTCGCGGCCAGCAGGTCGAGCGCGTGCTCCCGCTCGGGGCCGTGCTCGACGATCCGCGCCGTGCCGTCGGCCCGGACCCACCACAGCGTCGACCAGTCGTCGTCGTAGTGGTCGACCAGGAGCGAGGCCCGCGGCCGGGCCCGCAGGTTGTCGAGGCGGCGGAGGGCCAGCGTCGACTTGGGCTTGGCGTCGACCGCCGACACCACGGTGTCGCCGTCGAGCACGAAGCAGCAGGGCACGACGTGGGGATCGCCGGCCGGCGTCACCGTGGCCAGGCGCCCGACGCGGGCGTCGGCGAGACGCCGGCGCGCGGTGTCACGGTCCATCGGGTCGACGGTAGGTCGCCGGTGCCGCCGTCGCGCCCGCAGCGACCCGGGTCGTGCGGGAGGCCGGGAGGTGGTACATAAAGAGTTTGTGAATTCCTCGCGGCGCTCCCTGGCCGTCGCGGTGGGCGTGCCGGCGGCCGTGACGCTGGCGATGCTGCCGCTGCGCGGTGTCGTCCCCAGCGGCGACCTGGTGCTCGTCATCGCGGCCGCCATCGCGGTGGCCGGCTCGGGACGGGTCCGGGGCGCGCCGCTGGCCGCCGCCACCACCGGCGCGGTGGCGTTCACCCTCGCCCTGACGCCGCCGCCAGGGTCGGCGGGGACGGACCGCGGCGTCGACCGGCTGACCGGCCTCGTGGTCTTCGCCGTCGGGCTGCTGCTGGCCCGCCTCGGGCAGCGCTGGCGGACCGGCGACCGTCGCACGGCCGTCCCGCCCGTGGCACCCGTGTCGCGGGCCGAGCGCCGCCGGGCCCGATCGCTCGACTGCCTGCGGTCGGTCGGGCGCGTGGCCGGCGAGGTGGCGGGCGGCGACAGCGCCTCGTTCATCCAGATCGACGTGGCCCGCAGCCTGGTCGAGCTGCTGGACCTGCGCGACTGCCGCTACGAGTCGGCGCCGTGCGCGGCCAGCCGGCGGCCGGTGCTGACGCAGCCCGGCTGGCTCACCTTCGGTGAGGTCGGGTGGAGCCCCTACCAGCTCGGCCTGCCGACCAAGGGGTTCGACCTGCTGGTGCGGGCCCGGGGACGCGTGGCGGGCCGCTACGTCTGCCTTCCTCGCCGCCAGCGCCCCGCCCGCGAGGACAGCGTGCTGGCCGCGCTGGCGCTCGTCGACCAGGCGGCCACCGCCGGGCTGATCGACCCGGCTGCCTGACCCGCCCATCCGCCCGTCGCACACGCCCCGCGCGGACACGTCACACCGGCACGCGCCACCCCGCCGCATCCCCGGACGGCCGAGCCGTCGAGCCGGTGCTACCACGCCAAATCCCCACGCGTAGGCAGTGACGAACGTCCCATCCGCTCGGCCGCTAATTCGCTGGCGCCCGGGCCCGGCATCCGGCAGGCTGACCGACGTCCGCCACCCGACCGACACGAAGGAGGTGCCCACGACGATGATCACCCGCCGAGCGCTCCGTGACGTGAACCGTCGAGCGGCCCTCCCCCCGCGCGGCGTGGCTCTGCTCACCGCCCCCTGACCCGGCGGTCCCGAGCGTCGTTCACGACGACGACGGCGGCGCTCCTCCGGCGCCCACGGCGCCTGCACTCCGAACTCGGCGCGGCCGGCTCGGCCCGCCACCCCACGCAGGAGGACCTGTCATGTTCCATTACGAGGTCGCGGCCCGCGTCCTGGTCGAGGACCGTCACCGCGAGATCCGCCGGCGGATCAGACCCCAGCCGCGGCCGCATCCGGCGCCGCGGCGCTGGCAGCGACCCGGCCGGCGCTGAGACGTAGAGGCCGAGCGGATCGGGCGCTCGCCCCGCCCTACGCGTGGCGATTTGGAGCGGGAGCACCAGCTCCACAGCTCGGCCGACCGGCAACGCAGCACGGTGACACGCGCCGGCGTGACCTATCCGCTCGAGTCCGTAGGCAACTCGCCACGTAGGGTGTCCGAACGGTGCGTTCGGACACCCTACGTTCGCGTGGCACGCCACTCGGGCCCGTTGCGCCCACCCAGAGGGGCCAGAGGTGGCTGGTGGCCGGGCCCGGCACAGCCGTTACTCTCGGATCGATGAACGAGCCCCTGACCGCGGCCTGGCAGATCACCCCCAACGGACCGCTGGTCGGCGAGGTCGACGTGAGCGGGTCGAAGAACGCGGTGACCAAGCACATGGTGGCCGCCATGCTCGGCTCGGCCCCGAGCACGATCACCAACGCACCCGACGTCGGGGACGTCGGCATCACCGCCGACATCCTCACCTCGCTCGGGGTCGGGGTCGAGATCGACGGCGACCGCATCACCATCGACCCGGTCGAGAGCCTCGACGCCAAGGTGCCGCTGAGCTTCAGCGGGCTCAACCGCATCCCCATCCTGCTGCTCGGGCCCCTGCTCGCCCGCAACAGCGAGGCCTTCGTCCCCCTGGTGGGCGGCGACCGCATCGGCCAGCGGCCCGTCAACTTCCACACCGGCGCCCTGGAGGCCATGGGGGCCGAGGTCGAGGTCTCGGAGGAGGGCATCTGGGCCCGGGCGACCCGCATGCGGGGCGCCCAGATCACCCTCCCGTACCCCAGCGTCGGTGCGACCGAGAGCGTGCTGCTCACCGCCGTGCTGGCCGAGGGCCGCACCGTGCTGCGCAACGCCGCGCTCGAGCCGGAGGTGACCGAGCTGGCCCTGTTCCTCCAGCGGATGGGCGCCCGCATCGGCTTCAAGCCCGACCGGCGCATCATCATCGAGGGTGTCGACAAGCTGGGAGGTGCCGCCACCCGGCTGCAGGGCGACCGGCTCGAGGCCTTCTCGTACCTGGTGGCCGGCCTCATGACCGGCGGCCAGGTGCGCGTCGGCGGCTGTGCCCAGGACCGCCTGGTGACCGCCATCGACACGCTGCAGAAGATGGGTGCCCGCTTCTCGATCACCGACGACTACATCTCGGCCAGCGCCGAGCTCGGGCTCCGGCCCGCCGCCGTCCAGACCGACACGCACCCCGGGTTCATGACCGACTGGCAGCCGCCCCTCATCGTGCTCATGACGCAGGCCGAGGGCATGTCGGTGCTCCACGAGACCGTGTACGAGGACCGCCTCGGCTACACGGAGGAGCTGACCCGCCTGGGCTGCGAGATCGAGCTGTTCGACACGTGCCTCGGCGGGCCCGCCTGCCGGTTCCACGACACGAACGCGCTCCACTCCGCCGTCGTGCGGGGCGTCTCCAAGCTCCGGGGCGCCGAGGTCACGATCCCCGACGTCAGGGCCGGCTTCTCGTCCGTCATCGCCGCCGCGGTGGCCGAGGGATCGTCGACGCTGCGCGGCATCCACCACCTGGAGCGGGGGTACCACAGGCCGTTCGAGACCCTCGGGTCACTCGGCCTGAAGCTCGAACGGGTCGCGGCCCCGCCGGCCGCGTCCTGAGGACCACCCCAAGTCCCCACGCGCGGGCCCCGGCGAACGGCCCATCCGCTCGGCCGCTAGGCCAGCCAGCCCCGGGCGCGGGCGTCGTCGAGGCGGCGCCGGACCTCGGCCCACAGCGGGGGTGCGCCCTCGTCGACGACCCGGTTGCGGTCGTGGACCCGGTCCGCGTCGATCCCGTTCTCGCGCCACGACCCGCCGCCGCTGGCGTGGTTGAGGAGGAACCCGGCGAAGCGGTCGAGGGCCCGGGCGAACCGGGCCTCGGCGCTGGTGCCCCGCTCGAACTCGTGCCACAGCGCCAGCAGCTCGGCGCCCTGCTCGGGCGGCAGCAGCCCGAACAGCCGGTCCGCGGCCCGCTCCTCTGCGGCCGCCACCGCGGCCCGGCCCTCGTCGTCGTACACGTAGGTGTCGCCGACGTCGACCTCGACGAGGTCGTGGATCACCACCATCCGCACCACCGTGGGCACGTCGACGGGCTCGGCGGCGTGCTCCGCCAGCACCAGGGCCATGAGGGCCAGCGTCCAGGAGTGCTCGGCGCTGTTCTCGTGGCGGGAGCCGTCGGCCAGGTAGCCGCGGCGCAGCACGGACTTCAGCCGGTCGACCTCGAGCACGAAGCCGACCTGGTCGGCCAGGCGGTCCGCGCCCCGTGCCGGTTCCCCGCCGGCTGCGGTCAACCGGCGACCAGGCTGGCCAGCGCCCACACCGCCGCGACCGTGCCGACGACGATCATGACGAGGCTCCGGGCCAGCGGCGCCCGGGCCAGGTCGCCTTCCCGCGGCGCCGCGGGCGGCCGCACCAGCGCCATCAGGCTGCCGCCCGCCAGCGCCGCCCCGAGCGCCAGCACCAGCCAGGCCAACAGGTCTTCACCCAGGAACATCGCGGTCCAGACTACGGCCGTCCCGGCGCAGGCGCGCATGCTCGGCCAGGCCCCGCCACAGCAGGGCGCCGTCGGTTCCCCCGACCGGGACCAGGTTGCCCACCAGGGCGACGGCGTTGACCAGCACGGACGCGTACACCACGTCGAGCAGCCCCGAGCCGTCCGGCACCAGCGGCCACGCGGCGAGGAACACCAGCAGCAGCGCCGCGGTGGCCGCCGGGCCGGCCAGGGCGACCGCCGCCCGCTCCAGTGGCCGGTCGTCGCGCCCGAACCAGGCCGTCACACCCGCGAGGCCCCCGAGCACCACCCACTCGACCTGGTAGCCGAGACTGTGGGCGGCGACGGCGTGGGCGCCCTCGTGCACCACCATCGACAGCAGCAGCGCCGTCACCCCGAGCAGGGGCGCCACCGATGCCTCGCGGTCGAGCATCGCCCCCGCCAGCGCCACGACCAGCCACGTCAGCAGCCCGGCGCTCACCCGCACCCGCGTCCCGGCCAACGCGACCGTGAATCGGGGGGGCGCCGCCCCGGACCGCCGGTCGTCGCCCGTGCCCGGCGGCGCGTCGTGCATGCGACCAGCCTGCCAGCGTCGGCGGCCGAGCGGGCGATCGGCGGGCCATCTCGATAGCGTCGGCGGCCATGGCCGGGACGACGATCGGGTGGCGGGAGTGGGTCGCACTCCCCGACCTGGGGGTGACCGCGACGAAGGCGAAGATCGACACGGGGGCCCGCTCGTCGTCCCTCCACGCATGGGACGTCGAGGTCGTCGACGGCGGGGCCGGTGGCCCCGCCCGGGTGCGCTTCGTGCTGCACCCCCGCCAGCGCGACCTCCGCCACACCGTCGCCGCCGAGGCCGATCTCGTGGAGATGCGCGCCGTCCGGTCGAGCAACGGGGAGGTCGAGCTGCGCCCCGTCGTCCGGACCCCCGTCGTCGTGGCCGGGCGCCGCTACGCCATCGAGCTCACGCTCACGCGCCGCGACGCGATGGGGTTCCGCATGCTGCTGGGGCGCCGGGCGCTCCGCCGGCGGTTCGTGGTGGATCCCGGGCGCTCGTTCGTCGCCGGCGGCAGTACAGTCGCGCCTTCGCCGCCCCTCGCCCGGGTGGCACCCCGCGCCGCACTGCCCGCCGACACCCGCCGATGAAGATCGCCATCCTCTCGCGCAACACCAGCCTCTACTCGACGACGCGCCTGCGCGTCGCCGCCGAGGAGCGCGGGCACACGGTGCGGGTCATCGACTACCTGCGCTGCTACATGAACATCACGGCCCACCGGCCGGCGGTGATCCTCCAGGGCACCGAGCTCACCGACGTCGACGCCGTCATCCCCCGCATCGGCGCGCCCCACACGTTCTACGGCACCGCCGTGGTCCGCCAGTTCGAGATGATGGGCATCTTCACCGCCAACGAGTCGCAGGCCATCAGCCGGTCGCGGGACAAGCTGCGGTCGCTCCAACTGCTCGCCCGCAACGGCATCGGCCTGCCGGTCACGGGGTTCGCCCACTCCACCAAGGACATCGACGGCCTGCTCGACACCGTCGGCGGCCCCCCGGTGGTGGTCAAGATCAGCGAGGGGACCCAGGGCATGGGCGTGGTGCTGGCCGAGACACGCAAGGCCGCGGAGTCGGTCATCGCCGCGTTCCGGCAGCTCGACGCCAACATCCTGGTGCAGGAGTACATCAAGGAGGCCGGCGGCAGCGACATCCGGGCGTTCGTCGTCGGCAACCGCGTCGTCGCCGCCATGCGGCGCCAGAGCGCGCCCGGCGAGTTCCGTTCCAACCTCCACCGCGGCGGCACCGCCGAGAAGATCCGGCTGCTGCCCGAGGAGCGGCAGATGGCCGTCCGCGCCGCCCGGACCATGGGGCTGAACGTGTGCGGCGTCGACCTCGTCCGGTCGAAGCACGGGCCCCTGGTGCTGGAGGTGAACAGCTCACCCGGGCTGGAGGGGATCGAGGCGACCTCCGGCGTCGACGTCGCCGGCCGGATCGTCGGGTGGATCGAGAAGAGCCACGCCGCCCGGCCCCGCCGCCCCCGCACCAGAGGCTGACGACGAGCCGTGCCCCGCCCCCCCGCCCCCCGGAGCACGCCGATCGACGTGGCGGGCACCACCATCGCCCCGGGGCGGCGGGAGCTGGTCGAGGTGCCGGTCGCCCGGTTGCCCACCGCGACGTCGCTCAACCTGCCGATCGTGGTGGTGCACGGGCTGCGGCCCGGCCCCAAGCTGTGGCTGTCGGCGGTCGTCCACGGCGACGAGCTCAACGGCATGGAGATCATCCGTCGCGTGCTGGAGGTCGTCCGGCCCCGCCAGCTTTCCGGCACCCTGCTCGCGGTGCCCATCGTCAACGTCTACGGGATGCTCGGCGAGACCCGCTACCTGCCCGACCGGCGCGACCTCAACCGGGCGTTCCCGGGCTCGTCGCACGGCTCGCTGGCGTCGCGGCTCGCCAACCTGTTCATGACGAACGTCGCCGAGGCGTGCGACATGGGCATCGACCTGCACACCGGCAGCGACCACCGGTTCAACCTGCCGCAGGTGCGGGGCGACCTCGACGACCCCGCCAACCGGGCGCTGGCCGAGGCGTTCGGCGCCCCCGTCAGCATCCACTCGCCGCTGCGGGACGGGTCGCTGCGGGAGGCGTGCCGGCGGCGGGGCATCCCCGTGGTCGTCTACGAGGGCGGCGAGGCCCACCGCTTCAACGAGCCGGTCATCGCCGCCGGCACGGACGGCATCCTGCGGGTCCTGGCCAGCCTCGGCATGCGCACCGCGTCGCCGGTGCCCGACCCGCTGCCCACCACGATCGTGCGCCACACGCAGTGGGTGCGGGCCCGGCGCACCGGCATCCTCCGCACCACCGTCGCGCCGGGCGACCGCGTCAACCCGGGCCAGGTGCTCGGCGTGATCGCCGACGCCGTCGGCGGCTCACGGGCGACCGTCAAGGCGCCCTTCACCGGGGTGGTGATCGGCCAGGCCCAGCACCCGCTGGTGCACAGCGGCGACGCCCTGTTCCACCTGGCCGACCTCGACCCGGCGGCGAAGGGCCACGCCGCCCGCCTGCCCCGCCGGACCTGACACCGTCGCGGGCCCGTAGCGCCCGTAGAGCGGGAGCGCGGCGCGCGGACACTGCCGGGCCGCAGCGGCATCGCGGTCGCCCTGCCCGTCGCACCCGGTGGCGCCACCGTTGGGGCATCGCCTGCGACGCATCGGGGGTCCGGCGAAGATCGGGTTCCGGCGAGGGGACGGTGACCGCCGAGGGGGACGGTGACCGCCCGGGCGCGCCGGGTCGCGGGAACCCACCCTGGGGGCTCCCCCGGGCGGCGCTGGGGGCCCGGCCGGATCGTCGGGTGCCGCCGCGTGGCGGAACGTGGCCGCCATGCCCACGCCCACCGTGTCCGACGTCGACGCCCTGGTCGACGCCACCCCGGCCTCCCGTGACCGTGTCGTCGACCTGTTGCGGGCGGGCAGCATCGCCGTCGTCGTCCTGTGGCACTGGACCCTGTCGGTCACCCACTGGCGCGACGGCCGGCTGACCATGCCCAACCCGATCGGCGACGTGCCGGGCCTGTGGGCGCTCACCTGGGTGCTGCAGGTGATGCCCGTGTTCTTCCTCGTGGGCGGCTACGCCAACCTGGCCGGCTGGGACGCGGTCGTCCGGGGCGGCGGTGGGGCCTCGCAGTTCCTGGCCGGGCGGCTCCGCCGGCTCGGCGGGCCGGTGGTCGCCTGGCTGGCCTGCTGGGCTGTGGTCGACCTGGCCTGGCGGGCGGCCGGCGGCCGGAGCGTCATGGACTGGGGCCTGGTGGTGTTCGTGCCCCTGTGGTTCCTCGGTGTGTACGCGGGCGCGGTGCTGGCGGTGCCCCTGACCGCCCGCCTCCACCGGGCCGCGGGCGTCTGGGTGCTGGCCGGGCTGGCCGGCGGCATCGCGGTCGCCGAGGTCGTGCGGCTCGGCCTCGACCCGGGCGGTCCGCTGCCCGGCCTGGCGGGCTCGGCGCTGGTGTGGCTGTGGTGCCACCAGCTCGGCTACTGGTGGCGGGACGGGCGCATCGTGGCCGCGGGCCGGACGGCGGCGCTCGGTCTGTCGGCCGCCGGCCTGGCGACGCTCGTGCTGCTCACGACCGCCGGGCCCTACCCGCGGTCGATGGTGGCGGTGCGGGGCGAGGCGGTGAGCAACATGTACCCCACCACCGCGTGCGTCGCGGCGCTGGGCGTGTTCCAGCTCGGCCTGGTGCTGCTGGCCCGGCCCCGGCTCGCCGCGTGGGTCGCCCGCCGGGGCGTGTGGCGGGCCACGGTGGTCGCCAACGGCCTCGCCATGACCGTGTTCTGCTGGCACATGACGGCCCTGGTGGTGTTCCTCGGCGTGTACGAGCGATCGGGCCTCGCCCTGGCCGACCGGCCCACCGCCGGCTGGTGGCTGAGCCGGCCCGTGTGGCTGGTCGGTCCGGGCCTCGTGCTGGCGGCCGTGGTGTCGGTGGCGGCACGGCCGGGCCGCCGACCCGCCGGACGCCGCACCGACGCGGCGCAGTAGCGTGCTGTCGATGTCGAGCCGGTCACGCCTCGTGCTCCTCGTCGGTGTCGTGGCCCTGGGCGCGGGGATCTGGGGGATCTTCGCCCTCATGCGCGAGGACGCGTCCGACCCCGGTCCCGACGCCCGGGCCTACCTCGCCGCCTGGGAGGACGAGGACTGGGACGGCATGGCGGGACGGGTCGTCGACGCCCCGGACGGCTTCGTCGACGCCCACCAGGCCGTGGTCGACAACCTGGACGTCACCGAGGCGGCCTACGAGCTCGACTCGGTCGACGCCGGCGGCGACACGGCCGTCGCCCGCTTCACCGCCACCCTGACGCTCGCCGGGCTCGGCGACTGGTCCTACGACGGCACCCTGGAGATGTCGCGGTCCGACGCCGGCGACGGCCCCGACTGGCTGGTCGACTGGCGGCCGGCGACGATCCACCCCAAGCTGGTCGAGGCCACCCACCTGACCCGGACGCGGCAGTTCCCCGAGCGGGCGCCGATCCTCGACGCCAACGGCCAGCCGCTCCAGGTCACCGGCCCGGGCCGTCTCATCGGTCTCGAACCCCGCGCCGTCACGGACCTCAACCTGGTCAAGACCGCGTTCCAGCAGACCCTGGGGATCGATCCGGCGGCGATCGACGCCGCCCTCGGGGCCCCCGGCGTCGAGCCCGACCACTTCGTCCCCATCACGTCGGTCGACAAGGCGACCTACGACGGTGTGGCGGCGGTCATCTACCCGCTGCCCGGCACGCGCTTCCGCGACGTGACCCTGCGGAACGCACCGAGCCCGAACTTCGCCGCCCACGTGCTCGGCCGCTACGGCGAGGCCACCGCCGAGCGACTCGAGGAGCTGGGCGCACCCTACGAGGCGGGCGACCTGGTCGGGCTGAGCGGGTTGGAGGCCGCGTACGAGGCCCAGCTGGCCGGCACCCCGTCGGGCGAGATCCGCGTCGCCAGGGATGCCGACGACCAGCTTGTGGAGGTCGTCGGCACCGTCGAGGGCACGGCCCCCCGACCACTCTCGACCACGCTCGACCCCGTGGCGCAGGCCGCCGTGGAGGCCGCCCTCGGCGACACCACCCAACCGGCGGCCGTCGTCGTGGTCGACAGCGGCGGCAACGTCCGCGCGGTCGCGTCGCGCCCCCTGGGCGAGTTCAACCGGGCCCTGGCGGGCGGCTACGCGCCCGGGTCGACGTTCAAGGTCGTGACCACCGAGGGGCTGCTCGGTCGCGGCGTCACCCCCGACACGCCGGTCGAGTGCACCCAGACCGTCGACGCCGGCGGCCGCCAGTTCAAGAACTTCGAGAGCTCGAGCCTGGGCACCGTCCCGTTCGGTACGGCGTTCGCCCAGTCGTGCAACACCGCGTTCATCTCGGCGTCGGCGGCGAACCTGTCCGGCGACGACCTGCGGGCCGCGGCCGAGCAGTTCGGGTTCAACACCGACTACTCCGTGGGCCTCGACACCGTGGGAGGCTCGTTCCCGGCCGTCGCCGGCGCCACGGAGCAGGCGGCCGCGTCGATCGGCCAGGGGAAGGTGACGGTGAGCCCGTTGCACATGGCCACCGTCGCGGCCGCGGTCATCGACGGCACCTGGGAGCCGCCCGTGCTGCTGCCCGACGCCGACGCCGGCGGCCGGCCGTCGCCCACCGCCCTCACCGAGGGGACGGCGGGCACCATCCACGACCTCATGCGCCGCGTCGTCGCCGAGGGCAGCGGCACGGCCGCCGCGGTGCCCGGCGCCGACATCGCGGGCAAGACGGGCACCGCCGAGTTCGGGGAGGGCACCCCGCCGCCGACCCATGCCTGGTTCGTCGGGATCCGGGGCGACCTGGCCGTCGCCGTGCTGGTGGAGAACGGCGGCGTCGGCGGCCAGGTGGCGGCACCGCTGGCCGGGCTGGTCCTCGCCGGCCTGCCCGGCTGAACGCCGCGGGCCGCGCCGTCGGCGAGCCCAGGTTGCAGTGGTTGACCCTGACGAAGACGCCGCCCGGACACCGGAACACGTGGCCGGTTGACGCTCGGCCATCACCGAGGTCACGCAGCGCTGTCCTGATCAGTCGACCTTGGCCATGTTGGCGAACCGGGTGAACTGCTCCAGGAACGCCAGGCGGCACACCCCGGTCGGCCCGTTGCGGTGCTTCGACACGATGATCTCGGCCTGGCCCCGGTCGGGCGAGTCGGAGTGGTAGACGTCGTCGCGGTAGATGAACATCACGACGTCGGCGTCCTGTTCGATGCTGCCGCTCTCGCGCAGGTCGGCCAGCATGGGCCGCTTGTCGGAGCGCAGCTCCAGCTGGCGGGAGAGCTGCGACAGCGCGACCACCGGGCACTCCAGCTCGCGGGCGAGGATCTTCAGGCCGCGACTGATCTCCGACACCTCGACCTGGCGGTTCTCGGCCGACGACCGGCCGGTCATCAGCTGGAGGTAGTCGACCACCACCATGCCCAGGTCGCCGACCTGGCTCTTGAGCCGCCGGGCCTTGGCCCGGATCTCCATGACGGTGAGGTTGGGGTTGTCGTCGATCCAGATGGGCGCGGCGGCCAGGCGGCCGATGGCCTGGCTGATGCGGCTCCAGTCGTCCTCGCTGAGCCGCCCGGTCCGGACCCGGCTGGAGTCGATGCGGGCCTCGCCGCACAGCAGGCGCTGCGACAGCTCGAGGCTGCCCATCTCGAGGCTGAACAGCAGGACCGGCTTGCTGGCGTGGAGCGCGGCGTGGGCGCCCATGCCCAGGGCGAACGAGGTGTTGTGGACGAACACGTCGGCCGCCACGAAGTTGTGGGTCCCCGGGACGGTGAGGTCGTAGACCTGCTCGTCGCCCTCGTGCTCGATCGCCACGATGTCGTCCCACAGCACGATGCCCGTGCCGGCCCCCGCCGGGGTGCCCGTGCCGGCCCCCGCCGAGGTGCCCGCGGCGGCGGAGGCGCCTCCGGGCGAGGGGCCCGAGGCCGCCGCGGCAGAACTCACGCCGACCTGCTCGGCGAGCGAACGGGCATGGGCCACGATGGCGCCCAGCTCGGCCTCGTGGCCGAGCAGGCCGATGTGGGTGGCGAGGGCCACGAGCTGATCGGGCCGGTCGACCACCAGCTCGTGCGCGACCCAGGTGGCCTGGTCGACCGCCACCACCGCACGGCTGACGGTGGCGCAGACGCCGAACCGCAACAGCAGGTGCTGCAGGTCGCTCGCCAGGCCGCGACTGCGGGTCGACACCACCAGCCGCCCCGGGTCGGCGTGATGGGGCCGCCACAGCGAGGCGGTCACGCCGAGCGCGCGGTTGAGGAACCGGGCGAGCTGCTCACGCGGCAGGCGGAACACCGCCGCGGGCACCCGGCGGGCCTCGGGCGCCGCCGCCACCGCGTGGCGGCGGGCCAGCTCGTCGAGCGCCGGGGCGGCGCTGACGTCCCAGGTGCGGCCCCCGGCCGGCAGCGCCCGGTCGCGGACCTGCACCCCGAACCGGGCGCCCCGGTACTCGATGTCGGCCGCGACCTCGCGGTTCTCGGTCCACAGCCGCGGCCCGGTCTCCCCGTCGCCGGGCGCCATGACCAGGTGGGCCAGCATCACCACCTCGTCGGCGGGCAGCCGCTCGGTGCCGAACACCGGGATGGCGGCCGGCACCCCGACCACCTGCCCCGGCGCCAGGTCGGCCAGCGGCCGCCAGCCTGTGGGCGTGAGGAACGGGTGGCTGGCGGTGGTGCGCACCTCGCGGCCGGTCGCCGTGCGGACCCGCAGGACCGGCTTGCGGCCGTCGTCGACGTAGGCACTGGGGCTGGTCGTGGCGATGCCATCGTCGGTGAGCGTGAGCACGGTGACCGGCGCGCCGGCCGCGCCGGCGGCACCGGCGGCACCGGCGGCATGGACCTCCGCGGCGGTGCGCACGTCGCCGGTGGCGGGGTCGACGATCGGCGTGTCCCAGGCGACGCACTTGCCCATCGACGGACGGGCACCGACGATCACCAGCGTGCTCGGCTGGAGGCCCGACAGCAGCTCGTCGAGGTCGACGTAGCCGGTGGGCACCCCGGTGATGGCGTCGCCCCGGCCGTAGAGCTGCTCCAGCCGGTCGAGGTTGAGGCCGAGGAGGTCCTCGATCTTGGAGGTCGTGTCCGTGACCCGGCGCTGGTTGACGTCGTAGACCATCGACTCGGCACGGTCGAGCGCCTTGGTGATGTCGTCGGGCATGCCGTAGCCGATCTCGGCGATCTCGCCGGCGACGCCGATGAGCCGCCGCAGCAGGGCGTGCTCCTCGACGATGCGGGCGTAGCCGGCGGCATTGGTGGTGGCCGGTGTCGACGCCATGATGTCGATGAGCACCTGGTGGCCGCCGACGGTCTCCAGGAGGCCGTTGCGCCGCAGCTCGTCGGCCACCGTCACCGGGTCGACCGGCTGGCCCGACGCGTAGAGCGCGTGGATGGCGTCGAAGATGTGCGCGTGCGCCGGCTTGTAGAAGTCGTCGGCCCGCAGCACGCCGGCGGCGGTGGCGATCGCCTCCGCCTCGAGCATCATCGCGCCGAGGAGCGACTCCTCGGCCTGGAGGTCGTGCGGCGGGACGCGTCCGGCCCGGGTGGGACGGCGCGGCGGCGAGGAGACATCGTCGGCCATGACGGTGTCACCCTGGCAGGCCCGGGCTGTGGGGAGATAGAGGGGGAACCCGGGGGAAACGCTGTGGAAGAACCCGCGACGCTTGGGGATAGACAACCCAGGATGACACTGACGGTGGCGCTCCGGCGCCCGAGATCCCAGAGAGCGGCGGAATGTGCGCTTTCCCCTGTGGACGGGTTGTGGATGCGAACGCTGCCGGCACTGCCCCCGTCGGGCGGCCCCGGGAGGATCCCGTGGGCGAGCGGTGGTCGGGCAGGCGGCTCACGGTGCCTGCCCGACCCGTGCTCACTCCGAGACGACGTCGACGGTGACGGGAAACTCGACGTCGGCGTGCAGCTTGACCGGCACGGTGTGGGTGCCGAGCGTCTTGATGGGCTCGCCCAGCACGAGCTTGCGCCGGTCGATCTGGACGTTGGTCTGCGCCTCGATGGCCGCAGAGATGTCGGCGGCGGTCACCGAGCCGAACAGCTTGCCCTCGCTGCCGGCCCGGGCGGTCACGGTGATGACCCGGGGGACCAGCGTGGTGGCCAGCGTCTCGGCGGCGGCGCGGTCCTGCGCGTCGCGCAGGTCGCGGGCCCGCCGCATGCTGGCGGCCTGGGCGGCGGCACCGTCGGTGGCCCGCATGGCCAGGCCCTTCGGCACCAGGTAGTTGCGCGCGTAGCCGTCGGCGACGTCGAGGATGTCGCCCCGCTTGCCCAGCTCGGTCACGTCGGTGCGGAGGATGACCTTCATCACGCCTCACCACCCTCCGCCGGCGCGGCACCGTCGCCACCGACCGCGGCACCGGCCGGGGCCTCGCGCGGCGGACGATCGTCACGGGGCGGGCGGTCGCTGCGCGGGCCGCGGTCACCGCGATCGCCACGGTCGCCCCGGTCACCGCGGTCACCGCGGTCACCGCGGTCGCCGCGATCGCCGCGGCCGCCGCGCTGCTGCGTGATGCGGGTGACGTACGGCAGCAGGGCCATCTCGCGGGCGTTCTTGATGGCCCGGGCGACCTCCTTCTGCTGCTGGGCGTTGTTGCCCGTGACCCGCCGGGCCCGCACCTTCGACCGGTCGGACATGAACCGCCGCAGCAGGTTGACGTCCTTCCAGTCGACGTACTCGACCCCCTCGGTGATGAGCAGGCTGGTCTTCTTCTTCGCCCTGCGGGCGTTGTCCTTGTTCTTGGATCGCGACTTGGCCATCAGAACGGCTCCTCGGAGGGGTCGTAGCCGGCGGATGCGGGCGGCTCGTTGGACACGGAGCGGCTGCTGCCGCTGCCTCCGCCACCGCCGCCGCCGCCTCCGCTCCAGCCGTCGCCGCCGTCGCGGCGCTCGTTGCGGTTGATCTCTGCGGTGGCCCAGCGGAGGCTGGGCCCGACCTCGTCGGCCACGATCTCGACGACCGAGCGGCGCTCACCGTCGTTGGTCTCCCACGAGCGCTGCTCGAGGCGGCCGGTCACCACCACGCGCGCACCCTTCTCGAGCGACTCGCTGACGTTCTGTGCGAGGTCGCGCCAGCACGTCACGTTGAAGAAGGAAGTGCTCTCCTCCCACTGCTGGTTGTCGCGGTTCTGCCAGCGGCGGTTGACGGCCACCCCGAAGGTGGTCACGGGCGCCCCCGCCGGGGTGAACCGCAGTTCGGGATCGCGGGTCAGGTTGCCCACGATCGTCACGTTCGACGACATCTCTGCTGCCTCCCTAACTGGCGGCCGACTCGACGAGGCCACGCCGGGCGGCCTCGTCGTCCGGCAGCCGCACGACCTTGTGGCGGACCGTCTCGT
The DNA here is from genome assembly GCA_035693765.1 of Acidimicrobiales bacterium. GTDB lineage: Bacteria > Actinomycetota > Acidimicrobiia > Acidimicrobiales > VFJN01 > ZC4RG19. The sequence continues at coordinate 14,023 of DASSGC010000714.1, read as the reverse complement.
CCGCGAGTCGCAGCGCCCGCTCGAGCTGGTCGAGCTCGCTGCCTCCCACAAACTCCCAGAGCACGTAGTAGCCCTCGGTCTTGTGGTTGATCTCGTACGCGAAGCGCCGGCGGCCCCAGCGGTCTTCCTTCTTCACCGTCGCACCTCGCTGGTCGAGCAGACCGGCGATGCGCTTGACGGTGGCATCGATGACCTCGTCGTCGAGCGCGGCATCGATGATGACCATCAGTTCGTAGGCTCGCATGGCGAGCTGACACCTCCCTTCGGACCCGGCCGAGCCGGGGCCCCGCAGGCGCGGAGCAGGGCGAATATGACCTGACGACTGTACCGGGCCGGGGTCCCGAACCTCACATCGGCGATGATGCCGCGGGGGTGTGACAGTTTGGCTCAGGCGCAGGGCCCGCCCACGGTCAGGCGGCTGCCCGGCACCGCGCCGAGCGCCGCCAGGCCGCCCTGGGGCACCTCCAGCGCGAAGCGGTACGGGCCGCTCGGGTCGTACGTCGGGCAGGCGTCGCTGTCGCCGCACGGCACCATGTCGGCCGCGGACACGAAGTCGCCGTCCGCCTCGAACCAGGCGATCGACAGCGGCATCGGCGTGTTGCGCATCCAGAAGCCACCCTCGTTGTCGCCGTCCCACATGAACAGCATCCCCGTGTAGCCGCCGAGATCGGTGACGCGCATGAGCCCCTGCTGGCGCTGCTGCGACGACGCCGCGACCAGCACGCAGCAGGCGCGCACCGTGCCGTCCGGCGCCGTGACCGACACCGCCGCCTCACCCACCCGGGCGACCGGCGGCTCCCCGTCCGGCCGCGCCGGCGGATCGGCGGGATCGGCCACCGCCACCGCGGGCGCCCCGCCCGACCAGGTCGCCAACTCGTCGAGCGACAGCGGGCCCTGGGGCGCCGGCCCCGACGTGGTGTGCGGCTCGGACGTCTCCCCGGCGCCGCCCGGCGCGCCGTCGTCACCGCCGCCACAGGCGAGGGCCGGCGCGAGCAGGAGCACGGCCGACGCGGCGGCCCAGCGATGCCACGACATCATCGGGAGATCCTCGCACTCCCGAGCGTGCCGGAGCGACCCCACGGGGGCGGGCACCGGTGGGGCGCGTCGCCGCCCCGCCGCGGGCACGCCCCCGTGGTCGCAGAGCCCGGTGGACCGGACGGCCGCCGCCGCCGTCGGCGGCCTCGACCGGCCCCGGAGCGATCAGGCGTCGGCGGGCGCCCCGTAGAGGCTGAGCGACTCGGCCACCTCCGCCGAGAGGCGGTAGCTCTCGACGTCGCTCGGGAACCGGTGCGTCCGGACGTCGTCGGCGAACGCCCGCAGGGCCTCGACCGACACGGCGCCCAGCTCGGCATAGCGGCGGACGAACTTGGGGCGGATGCGCTCCTCGATGCCCAGCACGTCGTGGTACACGAGCACCTGCCCGTCGCAGTCGCCGCCGGCGCCGATCCCGATGGTGGGGATGTCGACCGCCTCGCTCACCAGGCGGGCGACCTCGTCGGGCACCGCCTCGAGCACGATCGCGAAGCAGCCCGCGGCGGCCAGGGCCTTGGCGTCGTCGCGCAGGTGGAGCGCGGCGTCGTGCCGGCGACCCTGGACCTTGAACCCGCCCACGGCGTGCACCGACTGCGGCGTGAGGCCGAGGTGGCCCATGACCGGGATCTCGGCGTCGACGATGGACTCGATCACCGGCAGGCGCTTGCGCCCACCCTCCAGCTTCACGGCCTGGGCGCCGGCCCGGATCAGCACGGCCGCGTTGCGGACGGCGTCGGCCACGGTGGTGTGGTAGCTCATCCACGGCAGGTCGCCGACCAGAAGGGGCGCCGGCCCCTCGGCCTCGGACGACCGCAGGCCGCGGTGCACGGCGGCGGTGTGGTGGGCGATGTCATCGATGGTCACGGCGAGCGTGTCGTCGTAGCCCAGCACCACCATGGCGAGCGAGTCGCCCACGAGGATGAGATCGACGCCCGCGGCGTGCGCTTGGCGGCCGCCGGGCGCGTCGTAGGCGGTGACCATCACCAACGGATCGGCACCGTCTCGCACCTTGCGAGCGCGGATGGCGGGAACGGTGTGCGTGCGCATCGGCGCAGTTCCTCCTTCTCCGTCCAGCGCCTGGATGGCTGCCGGCGGTAGGGCCAAATCTAGTTGCGGCAGTAGCCTCGACGCCATGCCGGCACCCGCCGATTCCCACCCCGAGGTCGACGCCTGCGACTCGTGCGGCGCACCCGACGACGACCTGCTGGCCGTCCACCGCGTCTACGTCACCCCGGCGGCCTGGGACGCCGAGGAGAAGGTGGACGTGGTCGAGGGCGTGGAGCGGTGGTGCTTCCCCTGCCGCAGCCACTACCCCCACCAGCCGCTCGACGGCGGCTGACCGGGCGCGCCGGTCCCTGCTACCCGTCGGGATTGGGCGGGAGGAGCGTGATCGGCGAGGACGTGGGCGTCGAGCCCTGGCCGGGCCGGGTCGACGTCGTGGTGGGCACCGTGGTGTTGTTGCCGCCGCCGCCGCCGTTGCCGGGGAAGTCGGGGATGCTGAAGTCCGGGGGCCAGCCCCCCCGCTCGGTGGTGGAGGTGGCGGCCTCGTCCGGGGTCAGCAGCGAGCCCTTGTTGATGACCGTCCCGGCCTTGATCTGCTCCTTGGTGGGCTCGACGAACGGATCTTCCGTGCCGTCGGTCGCCACCTGCATGAACTTCTTCCAGATCTCCGCCGGGAACGAGCCGCCGGTCGCGGCCTTGCCGTGCACCGGGCGCCCGTCGTTGTTCATCGGCCAGAGCTCCATGTTGCCGGTCTCCGGGTTCGGGTAGTCGGCGTCCGGGTAGCCCATCCAGACCACGGCGGTCATCTTGGGGACGAAGCCCGCGAACCACGAGTCGCGGTTCTGGTTCGACGTACCCGTCTTGCCGGCCGCCGGCTTGCCCAGGTTGGCGGACTCGCCGGTGCCCCCCGTCCCGAGGACGGCCTGCATGGCGTAGGTCACGAGGTCGGCCTGGCCCTCGCTGAGCACCTGTGTCTGCTCGAGCTGGCGCTCGTAGAGGACGGTGGCGTTGCCGTCCTGGTCGACCTGCTCGACCCGGGTGATGATGTCGGGCTGGCGGAAGAACCCCCGGTTGGCGAAGGTCGAGTAGGCGCCGGCCATCTCCAGCGGGCTGGTGTTGACCGTGCCGAGCACCATGGCGGGCGTGATGCTCTGTTCCGGGATGCCGCCGCTGCCGCCGATGCCCATGCTCGTGGCCAACTCTGCGACGTTGTTGGTGCCCTCGTACACCATCTTGCCGTTGCCGTCGGGGTCGACCGGCTCGGTGCCGAGCGCCAGGATCAGCTGGGCGTAGGCGGTGTTGGACGACTCGCGGGTGGCGGCCACCAGGTCGAGCGTGCCGGCGTCGCTCTCGGAGTAGTTGCTGACCGTGGCCTGCTCGCCCGTGTCGCCGTTCCACCCGGGGAGCTCCATCGTCCCCTGGGCGTCGAAGCGGGAGGTGAGCGAGTACCCCTCGCGGATGGCCTCGGCCAGCACGATCGGCTTGAACGTCGAGCCCGGCTGGCGGCCGTTGGAGCCGTAGCCCCGCACGGCGTAGTTCTCGAAGTAGCCGGCCTCGGGCGCGTAGCGGTGGCGGCTGGCGACCATGGCTCGCACGAGGCCCTGGTCGTCGACCGCGACCATCGAGGCCTCGGGGTCGCCCTCCCACTCCGGGGTGGCGGGGTCGTCCTCGCGGTCGAGGGTGGTGGTCACGGCCTGCCACGCGGCCCGCTGCGCGTCGTAGTCGATGGAGGTGTAGATGCGCAGCCCGCCGCCGTTGATCACCGGGTCGGTGAACTTCTCGGGGTCGAGGTTGTGGAGCTCGCCCTTGACGTACTCGGAGATGTAGTCGGTGCCCATGTAGTCGGGGTCGGCCGCGCCCCGCAGCGTGTCGACCTTCTTGGCCGACGACGGGAGCACGACCCCGATGTCGGCCGCGGTGGCGGCGTCGAGCATCGTGAACTCGTCGGGCGTGACGTACCCCTCTTCCTTCATGGCCACCAGCGCCGTGTGGCGGCGCCGGGTCGCCTCGTCGGGGTACTTCGTCGGCTCGGCCAGGTTGGGGGCCCGGATGAGGCCGGCCAGCAGGGCGCCCTCGGAGGGGCCCAGCTCCTGGACGGTCTTGCCGAAGTACGCCTGGGCGGCGGCGCCGACGCCGTAGGCGCCCCGGCCGAAGTAGATCGTGTTGAGGTAGCCCTCGAGGATCTCGTCCTTGGACATCTGCTTCTCGAGCTTGATGCTGAGGACGGCCTCCTTGATCTTGCGGTCGATGGCGCGCTCGCGGGAGAGCTCGAAGGCGTTCTTCACGTACTGCTGGGTGATGGTGGAGCCGCCCTGGGAGACCCCGCCCCCCTTCACGTTCTGGATGAGCGCCCGGAAGACGGCGGTGGGGACGACGCCGTCGTGCTCGTAGAAGTTGCGGTCCTCCATGGCGATGACGGCGTTCACCACCGGCTCGGGCACCTGCGCGAGCGGGACGTTGGTGCGGTTGTACTCGTCCTTGAGGCGGGCCATGGCCACCTGGGGCGTGCACTGGCCGGCCTGCGCGTCGGCGGCGCAGATGTACGACGCCTGGGCGAGGTCCTTGATGTCGGGCAGCTCGGTGCTGGCGAACACGACGGCCACGCCGGTGAGCCCGGACAGCATGGCCAGGACGATCAGGAACAGAGGCCGGCGCCAGCGCCAGATGATGCTGCGCTTGCGGCCACCACCGCCGTCGCGGCGCCCGAGCGGGTCGCGCGGCGGCCGGCCGTGCCACTCGCCGTCGCCCGCCGGGCCGAAGGGGCCGTCCGGGCCGAAGGGATCGTCCGGGCCCCCGGGGCCGCGCCCGCCGGAGCCACCACCGCGCCCGCCGCGCCCGCCGCCCCGGCCGGCGCCGTCACGGCCCCCGGGCGGCCGACCGCCCGGCCCACCGGCGGGCCGGGGTCGTTCGGGGCCACGGCGTCCCTCACCCGCGCCGCGGCCGGGCCCGGGGCCGGGTCGCCGCGGGCCGGGCCCCGGCATCCCCGGGTCGGGGAACGAGCGCCCGGGCCCCTCGGGTCCCGGGAACGGGGGCAGCGAGCCGCGCGTCCCGTCGCCCGCTCGCGCGGCCGGCCGGGTCGCCGCCCGGTCGCCGGGGGGCCGCCGGGACGAGCGCGAGGCCGCCGGGCCTCCGGCGGAGGAGGCACGGTTCGGGCGCGGGCGTGCGCCGCGCACGTGCGGGTCTCTAGTCGGTCCAGCCATCCGAGGGCCGCAGACTACCGCCCACCGCGCGGCCCGCAACGACGTCCCGGCGCCGCGCTGCCGCGCGCTGGCTACCCGCCCTGGTCAGGACGGTGGCCGTCCGCAGACGATCAGTCGCCGCCGACGTGGAAAACCCGGGTGAGGTGGTTCCAGGCGCAGCCCGGGCACACCTCGACGACGTAGCAGGCGATCGGCGTCGTTCCCCGGGCCAGCTTGGCCATCTCACGGGCCGAGGTCACGCAACGACCGCCCGCGGGCAGCCGGGAGCCGAAGGCGTAGGTGACGAGCACCACCGCCTCCTCCTCGCAGATGGGGCACGGCTCCTGGGTGGGCGTCCCCGCGCCGGTGGCTGCCCTCCGGAGCTCCGGGTGGGCGTCGCAGACGTCGAGGCGCGACAGCCGGCCCTTGCGGTACTCGCGCACCACGGCCTGCCGGGTCAGGCGGTAGTCGACGACGGCGCCGGACCCGTTGGCTCCTCGGATCGCCTCCGGCCGGAAGCTCATGGCCAGCGAGGCTAGCGGCGTCCATCGGAGCATGCCCCCCATCCGGCCCGGCGCTCGCGCCGCGGCGACGGCGGGTTGACGGTCGGGCGAACACAGGGCAAACTCAGCATCGATATATCGATCCGATACTTCGGTCGATAGGGTCGTCGTCAGGATCATCGTCAGGATCGTCGCCCGGCTCGTTGTCGAGAGCATCGCTGCTCGATCCGGCCTCGCCCGGCCGCCCGACCCCTAGGAACCCGTGCTCGACCTCGCCGTCCTCGGCCTCCTCGAAGAGAACGACCTCCACGGCTACGAGCTGCGCAAGCGGCTGGGCGAGCTGCTGGGGCTCCGCCTCGCCATCTCGTTCGGGTCGCTCTACCCCGCGCTCGGCCGGCTCGAGAAGGCCGGCATGGTCAAGGTCGTCACCAACCGGGCGGCGGCCCTCGCACCCAGCGCGCCCATGAGCGGGTCGCTCGTCGGGGAGCTGGCCGCCTTCCGCGCCCAGCGCCGCGCGACCGCCGGCAGTGGTCGCAGCGCGCGGGGCAAGAAGGTCTACGGCATCACCGACGCCGGCCGGCAGCGGCTGGTCGAGATGCTCGCCGACCCCGACGTCGCCGACGACCGGACCTTCCCCCTTCGTGTGGCGTTCTGCCACAACCTCTCGCCCGCCGATCGCCTGTCGCTCTTCGAGCGCCGCCGGGCCGAGCTGGTGCGCAGGGGCGACCAGCGCACCCCCACGGCGGCCGACGGGCGCGTCGACACCTACCTCCGCTCGCTGCGCGAGCGCGACACCGCGGCCCTCGCCGCCGACATCGCCTGGCTCGACCGGCTCATCGCCGCCGAGCAGGCGGCCGCCGGCCGGGCGAGCGGCACCGTCACCGATCCAGGAGGAATCCCATGAGCACGATCCGCCTCGCCATCGCCGGCGTCGGCAACTGCGCCAGCTCGCTCGTCCAGGGCATCGAGTACTACAAGGACGCCGACCCCGCCGAGACCGTCCCCGGGCTCATGAACGTCGACCTCGGCGGCTACCACGTGCGCGACATCGACGTCGTCGCCGCCTTCGACGTCGACGCCGAGAAGGTGGGCATCGACGTCGCCAAGGCCATCCACGCGGGGCCCAACAACACCATCCGGTTCGCGGACGTGCCCGATCTCGGGGTCCAGGTGCTGCGGGCCCCGACCCTCGACGGCTTCGGCGAGTTCTACACCCAGGTGTGCCAGGAGTCGCCGGCCGAGCCCGTCGACGTGGCCCAGGCCCTGCGCGACGCCCGGGCCGACGTGCTCGTGTCGTACCTGCCGGTCGGGTCCGAGCAGGCCCAGAAGCACTACGCCCAGGCGTGCCTCGACGCGGGGGTCGCGTTCGTCAACGCCATCCCCGTGTTCATCGCCTCAGACCCCGCCTGGGCCGCCAGGTTCGCCGAGGCGGGCCTGCCGATCGTCGGCGACGACATCAAGTCGCAGGTCGGCGCCACCATCGTGCACCGCACCCTGGCGCGCCTGTTCGAGGACCGCGGCACGACCATCGACCAGACGTACCAGCTCAACTTCGGCGGGAACATGGACTTCATGAACATGCTGGAGCGGTCGCGGCTGAAGTCGAAGAAGAAGTCCAAGACGCAGTCGGTGACCAGCCAGATCGAGAGCGGGATCGGTGACCGTGACGTGCACATCGGGCCGTCCGATCACGTTCCGTGGCTCGAGGACCGCAAGTGGGCGTTCATCCGGCTGGAGGGCCGGAACTTCGGCGACGTGCCCCTCACCGTCGAGCTCAAGCTCGAGGTGCACGACTCGCCCAACTCGGCCGGCGTCATCATCGACGCCGTGCGGTGCGCCAAGCTGGCGCTCGACCGCGGCCTGGGCGGCCCGGTCGATCCCGCCTGCCAGTACTTCATGAAGTCGCCGCCGACGCAGGTGCACGACGACGTGGCCCGCGACGCGCTCGACGCGTTCATCGCCGGGAGCTGACCCGGCCTCCTCCCCGGACCCGCAGGCCCACCGGCTGCGCGACCCCGCGACCCCGCCCTCGGCGGCCGTCGCGGGGTCGTCGTCGTGACGGCCCCGGACGGCGTGCCGGAAGTGACCGGGAACCTGGCGCCTGTGCCCCGTGTCTGCACGGCGTGGGCGCCATGACGAGCCGCGACGGCGGGTTCGAGGACTTCTACCGGGCCGAGCGGTCGACCGTGCTGCGGGCCGTCGTGTTCACGTTGGACGACGCGGATCTCGGCGTCGAGGCGACCGATGAGGCGATGGCCCGGGCGTACGAGCGCTGGCACGAGGTCGAGGCCATGCGCAACCCGAGCGGGTGGGTGTTCCGCGTGGCGGTCAACTTCGGCCGCAACCGCGTGCGGCGCAAGCTGCTGGAGCGACGCCGGCCGGTGCCGCCGGACCTCGACAGGCCGGACATCGAAGGGGTGGGCGACCCGACCGTCGCCCGGGCGCTCACCCGGCTACCGCTGGAGCAACGCGTGGTGGTGGTGCTGCGCTACCACCTCGACTGGTCGATCGAGGAGATCGCCGACGGCCTCGACTGTCCGAGGGGCACCGTCAAGAGCCGCCTGCACCGGGCACTGCACCGACTGGAGACGATGCTGGAGGCGCCGGTATGACCGCATCGATCGAGGACCGCCTGCGGGCCCACTTCGCCGAGCGGACCGCCCGCGAGTCGCTGCCCGGACCCGAGGCCGACACCGCGACCCGACGGCTGCAGCAGGCCGGTGACGCGTCGGCACGGCGCGGGCCCGGACCCCGGCGCCGCTCGGGGCGCCGCTCGGGGCATGGCTCGCGCCGCCGCCTCGTCCTGGCCGCCGCCGTGGTCGTCACGACCGCCGCGGTCGGCGGGGCGCTGGCGCTGCGCGACGACACCCCCTCCCGCGTGAGCACGGGGTCCGCCCCCTCGCCCACCTCGACGACGACCGAGACGTCCACCACGACCTCGGCCCCTCCGCCACCGGCGGCGGGGACCGCGCCGACCGGTCCGATCGTGTACCACGAGACCGTGCTCGGCACGTGGTCGGGGTCGGCGTGGGTGCCCTGGGACGGCCGGACCACCCCACCCGGCGGCCTGGAGTACCGGCTCGTGCAGCTGGACCAGCCGGTGGGCACCGCGGTCGGGACCGTGATCCCGGACCTGTGCGTCGGGGTTGGGTTCGTCGAGGCCGGCGTCGACGTCGGGATCGACGACGACCCGGGCCGGTACGGCGCGGTCGCCGTCGCCGGCGTCGGCGAGCCCCGCCCACGGCCGGTCGACGTCCTCGACCCGTCCGATCCGGCGTACCGCGACGCGGCGTCGGAGGTGCTCGCCGGCCTCGGCGTCACCGACCCCGACCCGGGCGTCCGCCAGGTCGTGCGGGGCGATCTCGACGGAGACGGCGAGACCGAGGTGCTCGTCACCGCACGGCGCGGCGATGATCCCGATGCGCTGTCCGGGGGCGACCATGCAATCGTGTTCCTACGACAGGTTGTGGACGGTGTGGTCGAGACGACCGTCATCGGCTCGTCCGTCCCGTGGCCGCAGGATGCTCCCCCGATCTGGCGGTACGAGGTCACGGCGATCGCCGACCTCAACGGCGACGGGCGCATGGAGGTCGTGATCGAAGCGGAGGACTCGTACCCGGGCGGCACGGCCGTCGCCGTCCACGAGTTGCAGCCCGACGGCACGATGCCCGAGGTCCTGTCCGGCGGTTGCGGCAACTAGTCAGTGCCTAGTCAGTGCCGTGGCGGCGCCGGCGCCATCCGGCCCGCAGGCGGAGAACGAATTCCTGGCATGCGGATCGACCTCGACCGATACGCCGAGCGGGCCCGGCGGCTCGACGTCAGCGGCGTCGACTTCGACGCCTTCCGCGACCAGCCGCTGGCCCCCGACGTGCTCCGCTGCCTGCGGTACATGCACGACGTCGAGCACCACACGATCTGCTACCTGCGCGACCTGCTGGTGACCCCCGCCCACCGCGATCCCCGCGTCACCACGTTCCTCACCGTCTGGAGCTACGAGGAGATGTGGCACGGCGACGCCATCGGCCGCGTCCTGGCCGCCCACGGCGAGGACGCCGGCGTTCCCCGCGTCGCCGCGCTGCGGCGTGGGCTCGGCGGGCGCGACCGGCTCGCCCCCACCCTCCACGCCCTCGGCGCGGCGGTCGCCGGCCGGGCCTTCGGTGCCCTGCACATGACGTGGGGCGCCGTCAACGAGTGGACCACCCAGGCCGGCTACGCCCGGCTGCTCGGGCGGGCGCAGCACCCCGTGCTCACCGACCTGCTCAACCGCATCATGCGCCAGGAGGGCAACCACATCGCCTTCTACGCGTCGGAGGCCGACGAGCGGCTCTCGTCGCATCCGCGGGCCCGGCGGGTCGTGCGCGGCGCCCTGCGCCGGCTGTGGCGACCCGTCGGCGCAGGCGTCATGCCGGGGACCGAGGTCGCGTTCCTGATCCAGACCCTGTTCGGCGACCCTGACGGCCGGGCCGCCGCCGCCCGGATCGACCGCCGCATCGACCAGCTCCCCGGCCTGTCCAACCTCGACCTCGTGACCGGGGCGGTCGATCGTTACGCCGGGGCGTCACCCGGCCCGGGGGGACGGATCGCAGGCGCAGCGTGAGCGTCCCGTCTCTCTCCGCGCACGGACTTGGCTACCGTGAGATCCGCCGATGGGCCCGCCGCTCGACAGCCCGACAGATGACGACCTCGCCGCCGGCGTGGCCCGGCGCGAGCACCGTGCCCTGGCCGAGATCTACCGCCGCCACGGCGGCGCCGTCTGGAGCCTGGCCCGCCGCGTCCTCGCCGACGACCACCGGGCCGCGGAGGTCTGCCGGACCGTCTTCACCGACGTCTGGTCGTCGCCGGAGCGCTTCGACTCCCGGCGCGGGACCCTGCGCACCTGGCTGCTCACCCAGACCCACGGGCGCTGCGTCGACGCCGTCCGGTCCGACGCCGTCCGGTCCGACGCCGTCCGCCGGCGCCGCGACGACCGGGACGCTCGGCTCGCCGCCGCACGGGCCGGGCCCGACGTCGGGGCCGTGGTCGACGAGGCGGCCGTCGCCGACGAGGTCCGCCACGCCCTCGACCTGCTCCCTCCCGACGAGCGGGCCGCGGTGGTGCTCACCTGGTTCGCGGGCCACAGCTACCGCCAGGCCGCAGCGCGGCTCGGCCAGGCCGAGGGTACGGTCAAGCGCCGGATCCGCTCGGGGCTGCGCCGGCTGCGCCGAGCACTCGAGGCGGAGGGGGTGATGCGTTGACCCCGGTGGAGCATCCCCTGGACGACCTGGCCGCCTACGTGCTCGACGCGCTCGACGACGACGAGAGCGCCGCGATCGAGGACCACCTGGCGGGCTGCGGCTCGTGCGCGGCCGAGGTCGACGCGCACCGGGCCGCCCTCGCCCGGCTCACGGTCGACGAACCGCCGCCGCCCGCGGTGTGGCAGCGCATCGCCCGGGGCATCGGTGCGACCGGCGTCCCCACGCCGCTGCCGTCGATGCCCTCCGGCGGCGGCGCCCCGCCCCCGCCCCCGGCAGGCCGCCCCGCCGGCGACCCGGCGGGCGCCAGGGCCCCCGTCCCCCTCGCCGCCCCCCACCCCCCGCACATGCGCCGCGCCGGCCACCCGCTGCGCCGCTGGGGTGCCGCGGCGGCCGGCGTCGCGGCCGCCGCCGCGCTGGTCGCCGCCGGCGTCGCCCTCACCGGCGACGAGCAGCCCGCCGACCTGGCCGACCTGGCCGAGGCGGCCGCGCACGCCGACGACGCCCGCATCGCCACGCTCGCCGGCAGCACCGGCGTCCCGGCCGCCCGCGTGGTGGCCGACGGACCGACCGGCTACGTGCTGGTCGACGACCTCCCCCGGCTGCCGGCCGGCCGGGAGTACCAGCTCTGGAAGCTGGCCGGCGACGACGTCGCCGTGTCGCTCGGCGTCATCGGCGACGGCACGACACCCGCCGCCGCCTTCGGGCTGCCCGCCGACACGACGCCGTTCGCCATCAGCACCGAGCCGGCGGGCGGTTCGCCGGTGCCGACCGGACAGATCGTGGCCACCGGCACCTTCGCCTGAGAGAAGGCACGGAGAGGTCACGTCGCTGCCGATCACCGTGCTGCATCGCCGGGCGGCCGCGCGCGGGGCGCTCGCCGCCGGGGGCGCGGTCCGGGGGCCCCGTCAGGGCTCCGGGTCGAGCGCCCGGAGAGCGAGGACCGCCATGTCGTCCACCGGCTCCTCGTCGACGAACCCGACCGCCTCGGCCACGATCGCCGTCGCCATCTCGTTCGCCGGCAGGCGCGCCGCCTGGTAGAAGGCCTTCACGACACCCTCCTCGCCGAAGGCCCGGCGGCCGGCGCGCCGATCGGTGAGCCCGTCCGTGTAGCAGACCAGCGACTCACCCGGGTCGAGGTGGACGACCGTGTCGCTGAGCGACAGCTCCTCGGTCACGCCGAGCAGCGTCCCCGGCTGGCCCACCGGCTCGACGTCGCCCGTGGCCCGCCCCACCAACGGCAGCGGGTGACCACCCGAGCACAGGATGATGTCGACGCCGCGGGCCGTCGGCTGCACCGCGCCCACCAGCACCGTGCAGAACGGCGGGCTGACCGGGACCAGGTCGCCGTCGACCACGTCGCGCTCCGCGCTGTTGCGGAGCAGCATCTCGTTGAGGTGGGTCAGCACCGCCGACGGCATGACACCACCCATCGCCGCCGAGCGGATCGTGTGCCGCACCAGACCCGTGGTGGCCGCCGCCTCGACCCCGTGGCCACAGACGTCACCGACCGCCACGATCCACCAGTTGGCGTCGGCCTGGAACGCGTCGTAGAAGTCGCCCCCCACGTCGAACCCGCCGCCGGCCGCCAGGTAGCGGGCGCCCAGCCCGATGCCGGGGATCTTCGGCAGGCTGCCGGGCAGCAGGCTGTCCTGGAGGGCCCGCGCCACCCGGTACTGCTCGTGGAACAGGCGCACGTTGTCGACGATGATCGCCGACCGCGTCGCCACCGCCCGGGCCAGGGACAGCTCGGCATCGTCGAACGACCGGCCCGGCCGGTTGCCGAACGCCAGCGCCCCCAGGAGCCGGCCCCGGGCCTGCAGCGGGAAGATCGCCACGCTGTCGACCCCGACCGCGTCGACCGCCGCCCGGTCGCGGGCGTCGTCGAACAACGACTCCAGCATCCCGGCCGCCGCGGCGCCCCGGATCAACGGGCGGCCATCGGCCAGCGCCTCGCCCAGCGGGCCCGTGCGGATGAGGTCTCGGGGTATCCGCTGCACCAACCGGGTCAGGTGCGGCACCTGGGCGCCGTCGACGTGGGCGGCGCCGACCGGCGGGCGGGGCTGCGCCGTGGTCTCCAGCAGCCTGACCACGCACCAGTCGGCGATGCGGGGCACGGTGAGGCCCGCGAGCTGGTTGAGCGCCGTGTCGATGTCGAGGCTGCTGGACAGGGCGGCGCTCAGGCCGGCGAGGAAGCCGAGGTTCTCCTGCGCCCGCTCGGCGGCATCCGCGAGGCGGGCCCGGTCGAGGGCGATGGCGCACTGGGCGGCCACGTCCTCCAGGAAGTCTCGGTCGGCGGGGCCGAACGCCACCTCGTGGGGGAAGCCGACGGCCATCGCCCCGAACGGGCGCCCCTCGGCATCGATGAGTGGCACCACGGCAAAGGCGGGGTCGATGGCGATCGCCCGGTGCTCCAGCTCCGGGTAGCGGTCGCGTCGCTCGGCTTCCGAGCTGACCATGATCATCCGCCCGATCCGCATCACCTCGGCGGCCGGCAGGGACGAGCCGAGCGGGATGCGGCCGTACCGCTCCTCCAGGACATCGGTCGGCAGGCCCACCGATCCGGCCACGACGAGCTCGTCGCCGGCGTCGGACAGCAGGTGGAGGGTCGCCGAGCTGGCCCCGACCAGGTCGACCCCCTCGCCGAGCATGGCCCGGACGATCTCGGCCGGCCTGCGCAGGCGGTTGAACCCCTCGACCAGGCGCGCCATGCGGGCGGTGACGCCGAGCGACCGCGTGGCGTCGACCAGCACCCCGGTGGCCCCGAGCACGACCGGCCCGCCGGCGGTCGCCGTGTCCACGGCCGGCCCCGCGCCGGTGCCGGTGTCTGTGCCGGCACCGTTGTCTGTGTCAGGGTCGGTGTCCACCGCCGCGATGCGGAGGATGGCCCACCGGTCGCCGCCGGCCAGCCGCACCGGTTCGTCGCCGGCCGGCCCGCCCGCCAGCACCGTCGCCAACTGGTCGGCGGCCCGGGGCCGGTCGTCGGCGTGGAGCTCGTCGAGCCAGCCGTCGCCGCGCAGGGCACCGGCGAGCCGGGCCGTGAGGGCCGGGTCGGCGGCCTCCACGCGCACGCACC
>DASSGC010000713.1:0-5941 GCA_035693765.1 Acidimicrobiales bacterium | reverse complement strand
AGCTCGAACCCCTCGCGGCGCATCAGCTCGACCAGCACGGCGAGCTGCAGCTCGCCGCGGCCCTGCACCTCCCACGTGTCGGGCCGCTCGGTGGGCTCGACGCGGATGCTGACGTTGCCCACCAGCTCCTGGTCGAGCCGGTTCTTCACCAGGCGGGCGGTGAGCGCGGTGCCCTCGCGACCCGACAGCGGCGAGGTGTTGATGCCGATGGTCATGGCGAGGCTGGGCTCGTCGATGGTGATGACGGGCAGCGGGCGGGGATCGTCGGGGTCGGCCAGCGTCTCGCCGATCGTGATGTCGGGGATGCCCGCCACGGCGACGATCTCGCCCGGCCCGGCTTCGTCGGCCGGCACCCGCTCCAGCGCGTCGGTGACGTACAGCTCGGTGAGCTTGGCCCGCTCGATGCTGCCGTCGGTGCGGCACCAGGCGACCATCTTCCCCTTCCGGAGCGTCCCGCTGCGGACGCGGCACAACGCCAGCCGGCCGACGTAGGGCGAGGCGTCGAGGTTGGTCACCAGCGCCTGGAGCGGCATGTCGGGGTCGTAGGCCGGCGCCGGTATGCGCTCGACCAGCAGGTCGAGCAGCGGCTTCAGGCTGGCGCCCGGCGGCAGGCCCGCGCCGTCGGCGGGCCGGTCGAGGCAGGCCCGGCCCTCGCGGGCGACGCAGTAGACGATCGGGAAGTCGAGCTGGTCGAGGGCGGCGTCGAGGTCGAGGAACAGCTCCTCCACCTCGTTCACGACCTCGGCCACCCGGGCGTCGGGCCGGTCGACCTTGTTGACCACGAGGATCACGGGCAGGCGGGCCTCGAGCGCCTTGCGCAGCACGAAGCGCGTCTGGGGCAGCGGGCCCTCGGACGCGTCGACGAGCAGCAGCACCCCGTCGACCATCGACAGCCCGCGCTCGACCTCGCCGCCGAAGTCGGCGTGGCCCGGAGTGTCGACGATGTTGATCTTCACGTCGCCGTAGCGGACCGCGGTGTTCTTCGCCAGGATCGTGATGCCCTTCTCGCGCTCCAGGTCCATCGAGTCCATGACGCGGTCGGCCACGTCCTGGTGCTCGCGGAACGCGCCGGACTGCCAGAGCATCTGGTCGACCAGCGTGGTCTTGCCGTGGTCGACGTGGGCCACGATGGCCACGTTGCGCAGGTCGGCGCGGGTGTGCACGGAGATTCCTCTCGGCCGCGAAGGGGACATGTCAGCCTAGTGGTCGTGCCCACGCGTCCCACCGCCGCCGTCGAGGTGGTCGGTCTGCGCGTCGTGCGGGGGCGGCGGACGGTGGTCGACGACCTGACGTTCTCGCTCGCCGCCGGGTCGGTGACCGGTCTGCTCGGTCCCAGCGGCTGCGGCAAGACGACGCTCATGCGTTCGCTGGTCGGCGTGCAGATCATCGCCGGCGGCCGGGTCGAGGTGCTGGGCCGGCCGGCGGGATCGGCGGAGCTGCGGTCGCGGGTGGCGTACATGACCCAGGAGCCGTCCGTGTACGGCGACCTCACCGTGCGGGGCAACCTGCGCTACTTCGCCAGCATCCTGGGCGCACGGCCGGCCGCCGTCGACCGGGTGATCGGCGAGGTGGACCTCGGCGCGCAAGCCGACGCCCTGGTGGCCCGCCTGTCCGGCGGCGAGCGGGCGCGGGTGTCGCTGGCCACGGCCCTGCTCGGCGATCCGGAGGTGCTGGTGCTCGACGAACCCACCGTCGGCCTCGACCCGGTCCTGCGGCGCGACCTGTGGCACCTGTTCGGCCGCATGGCCGCCGGCGGTGCCACGCTGCTCGTGTCGAGCCACGTGATGGACGAGGCCTCGCGCTGCGAGCGCCTGCTGCTCATGCGCGACGGCCGGCTGGTCGCCGACGACACGCCGGCGGCGCTGCTGGACCGGACGCACTCGGGCACGATCGAGGGGGCCTTCCTGGCGCTGGTGGAGGGCACGGCGTGACGCTGGCGCGCACGCTGGCCACGGCCCGGCGGGTGCTGGGCCAGCTCCGGCACGACCCCCGCACCCTGGCCCTGCTGCTCGCCGTGCCGATCCTGCTCATGGGCCTGCTGGCCTGGATGCTGCCGGGGCCCGTCTTCGACCGGTGGGGTGCGCCGCTGCTGGGCATCTTCCCGCTGACGGTCATGTTCCTGGTCACCTCGGTGGCGACCCTGCGGGAGCGGACCGGCGGGACGCTGGAGCGCCTGCTGTCGATGCCGCTGGGGAAGGGCGACCTGATCTTCGGCTACGCGGCCGCGTTCGCCCTGCTGGCGCTGGCCCAGGCGACGATCGTGTCGCTGGTCACGTTCGGCGTGTTCGAGTTGCAGGTGCGGGGCTCGGCCTGGCTGGTGAGCCTGGTGGCGGTGGTCGACGCGCTGCTCGGGACCGCCCTCGGGCTGTTCGTGAGCGCCTTCGCCGCGACGGAGTTCCAGGCCGTGCAGTTCATGCCGGTCGTCCTGATCCCCCAGCTGCTGCTGTGCGGCCTGCTGGTCGGCACCGACGCCCTGCCGGACGTGTTGCGCTGGATCTCGCAGGTGCTCCCGCTCACCTACGCGGTGGAGGCGACCCGCGAGGTCCTCGCCTCGCCGGGCGTGACCGCCACGTTCCGGTTCGACGTGCTGGTGATCGCGGCCTACGTGATCGCGCTGCTCGGCCTGGGCGCGGCCACGCTGCGCAGGCGGACGCCCTGACGGCGCCCGCCTGCGCTAGACCTCACCGATGGACGTCCACGAGGCCCTCTACACCACCCGCGCCATGCGCCGGGTCACCACCGACCCGATCCCCACCGACGTGCAGGCCCGCATCCTCGACGCCGCCATCCGCGCCCCCAGCGGCGGCAACGCGCAGAACTGGCGGTTCCTGCTCGTCGACGACCCGGCGGTGAAGGCGGCGGTCGGGCCGCTCTACCGCGACGCCATCGAGCAGCTCTGGAAGACCGTGTACGCCGACCGCATCGCCGCGGTCGAGGCCGACCCCGGCGACCCGGACAACGCGCAGATGGCCCGGGTGGTCCGCTCGGCCCAGCACCTCGCCGACCACTTCGAGGACGTGCCGCTGTACCTGTTCGGGTTCGCGCAGCACGATCCCTCGGGCGGGTCGATCTACCCGGCGGTGTGGAACGCCATGCTGGCCGCCCGCGCCGAGGGCGTCGGCGCCTCGCTCACCAGCGTGCTCGGGGCCTTCCACCCGGCGGAGGTGCTCGACGTGCTGGGCGTCCCCCGCGGCGAGGGCTGGATCATGGCCTGCTGCGTGTCGTTCGGCTACCCGACGGGTCGGTGGGCGGTCGCGCCCCGCCGCCCGGTCCACGAGGTGTCCTACCGCAACCGCTGGGGCGACCCGGTGGGCTTCGAGGTGCCGGAGCCGCTCTGGCCGCCCGCCGGAGCGTGAGGCGCGGGGACCTCGGACAGCACGAGCAGCGCCGGGTCGCCGTCGAGACGGCACCGCGCCGGGTCGACCCGGTACCCCGACGGGTGCTCCCACGCCGCCAGGTCCTCCGGGCCGGCCGGGCGCTCGATCAGCAGGTGGCGGACGAGCGCGCCCTTCAGCAGCTTGTTCCAGTGGCTCACCGTGCGGCCCTCGCGGTCGACGAAGCGGACCGTCACGCGCCGGCGGGCCGGCACGTCACCGGGCAGCCAGGCGGCGGCGTGCTCGTGGGGCAGCAGGTCCCAGACCACCCGGCCGGCGAGCCGGCCCGCCAGCGCCGCGGTCAGCCGGGGCCGCCACCAGGCCGACAGCCGTCCCAGGGGCGGCAGGCTCGCCCCCATCTTCAACCGGTAGTCCGGCAGGGGGTCACGCGGCGCGGACACGCCCCACAGCCCGGAGGCGATGAGCACGGTGCGGCTGCCGAGCGCCTTGGCCGGGGCGGGCAGCGAGGCCCAGTCGAGCTCCCGGTACAGCACGCCCGTGTAGCGCTCCACGGCCGGCCGGGTGGGACGGCCGTCGACCCCGTCGCCCAGCGCGGCGAGCACGGTCGCCCGCGCCCCGTCGAGCTCGGGCAGCACGCCGGTGCCCGGGCGCCAGGGCCGGCCGCGGCCACCCGGCGCCTTCCCCTCCGACGGGGGCAGCAGGATCGCCGGCGCCCGCTCAGCCGGCATCGCCGGGTGCCGGCGAGGGCGGGGCGTCGGGCCACCGGTTCTCTCCGACCAGGTCGTCCAGGGCGCGCCGGGTGTCCCAGCCCTCGGTCTCGAGCATCGGCCGTTCGTAGAACTCGTCGACGTAGCCCAGGCACAGGACCGCCAGCGGCCGGGCGCCCTCGGGCATGCCGAGCAGCCGTGCCAGCGCGTCCGGGTCGAAGATCGACACCCAGCCCATGCCGAGTCCCTCGACCCGGGCCGTGAGCCACACGTTCTGGATCGCGCACGCCGCGGACGCCACGTCCATCTCGGGCAGGGTGCGACGCCCGAAGACGTAGCGGTCGCGCCCGTCCATCAACGCCGCCACCAGCACCTCGCCGCAGTCGAGGATGCCCTCGACCTTGAGGCGGAGGAACTCGGCCCGGCGGGCGCCCAGCTCGTCCGCGGTCCGCAGGCGCTCGGCCTCGACCAGGTCGTGGACCGCCCGCCGCAGGTCGGGATCGGTGACCCGCACGAAGCGCCACGGCTGCATGAACCCGACGCTCGGCGCCATGTGGGCGGCGGCCAGCAGCCGGCGCAGCACGTCCGGGGGCACCGGGTCGGGGCGGAAGTGCCGCATGTCCCGCCGCAACGCGATGGCCCGGTACACGGCGGCCGCCTCGTCGGCGCTGAACTGGTGGTCGGCCATCGGTGACCTCGGCGGGGCAGTGGCTGCGGGGCCGGGATGGTAGCCGCCCGGCCGCACCGGGGGCCGCTCGGCGTTCGACCGGCGCAGCGGTACCGTGCGCGTCATGCAGGAGCGCAGTGCACCGTTCTCCGGGGTGGGCGTGGCCCTGGTCACCCTGTTCCACCGCGACGGCGGGATCGACCCCGAGGCCACCGCCGACCTCGCCGCCCGGCTCGTCATGCTCGGTGTCCGCGGCATCGTCGTCGCCGGCAGCACCGGTGAGGCGGCGTCGCTCGACCCCGACGAGCGCAGCCGCCTGCTCGCCGCGGTGCGGGCGTCGGTGGGCGGCGCCGTGCCGGTGCTGGCCGGCACCGGTGCGCCGTCCGCCCGCCAGGCCGTGGCGCTGTCGCAGCGGGCCGCCGACGACGGCGCCGACGCGCTGCTCGTGCTGTCGCCCCCCGGCGTGGACGACCCCCGGCCCTACTACGAGGCCGTCACCACCGCCGTGGGCGTGCCGGTGCTGGCCTACCACTTCCCCACCGCCTCCGCCCCGGGGATCCCTGTCGCCCAGCTCGCCGAGCTGCCCGTCGCCGGGCTCAAGGACTCGACGGGCGACCCGTCCCGCTTGGCGGTCGAGCTCGACGAGCTGCGCCAGGGCGTCTACACCGGCAGCGCCGGCCTCCTGCTGCAGGCCCGTGCCATGGGCGCCAGCGGCGCCATCCTGGCGCTGGCCAACGTCGATCCCGCCGGCTGCATCCGGGCCTGGGAGGGCGACGGACCCTGCCAGCGCGAGCTGATCAGCGGCCACCGGTCCGGCGCCCTGGCCGGCATCGCCGGCCTGAAGCGGGCGCTGGCCGGGCTGTACGGCACGTCGACCACCACCCGCCTGGGCTGAGCGGCCGAGCGGATAGGGCGCTCGCCACGGCCTACGCGTGGGGATCTGGCAGGGAAGCACCAGTCCACAGCTCGGCCGACCGGCAACGCAGCACGGTGACACGCGCCGGCGTGACCTATCCCCGCACACTGTGAGCGGCGCCGGGCGTCAGCCGGGCGTGAACCGCTTCTGCAGCTCGAACTTCACGATCTTGCCCGAGGGGTTGCGGGGCAGGGCGTCGACCACCTCGAGCTGCTCCGGCAGCTTGCGGGTGATGAGCCCGGCGTCGAGCAGGTGGCGGGTCACCTCGTCGAACGTGATCGGCTCGGCACCGGGCGCGGTGACCACCACGGCGCAC
>DASSGC010000712.1:0-13722 GCA_035693765.1 Acidimicrobiales bacterium | reverse complement strand
CGCCCGCGTCGGCCGCGGGCGGCATCGACCACGCCGGCGGGGCGTCCGGCGTCACCGACCGGGGTGCCGCCGGTGGCTGCGGCGTCCCGGGCCCCCCGGGCGGTGGGGCGGGCGGCGGTGCGCCTGCCGGGCCGGACCCGGGGCCCGGCGGCTCTGCGTCCGGGCCGGGCGACGGGGACGGCGGCTCGTGAGCAGGGGGCGGGCCCGGCGGCGGCCCCGGGACCGGGCCCGTGCCGCTCGGCGCCCGGCCGTCCGCCCCTTGGCTGTGCTGGTCATCGCTCACGGGCGCTCGTCCTCCGCTGTCCTGTCCTGCTGCACGCTCGCCGGGCAGGCCAACCTAGTGCCTCCCGACGTCCGGCACGACCGCCTACCTCGGCGCCAGCGCCCGTTCGAGCAGCGCCGCGCCGGCCGGCGAATACGGCAGCCCGAGCGCCGCCTCCAGGGCTGCGGGGCTCATCTTGGCGGCGGTCTTGCGCAGGATGTCGATCATCTTCTCCTCGTCGTCGAGGTCGGCGGTGAGGTCGTCGAACTGCGTCTCCAGGAACACCAGGCACAAGGCGTCCTCGTGGACCTGCACCTCGGGATCGCGGCCCAGGCCCTGCTTGCGCACGATGGCCTGCACCCGCCCGATCGCCTCGTCGCCGTAGCCGGCCGCTCGCATGATGGCGCCGACGTCCTCGGCGTGCTGGCGCCGCAGCGCCGACCGCCAGCGCAGGTAGCCGGCGCGGTCCTTGGGGAAGGACTCCCGCGGGATGGCCCACCGGCGCAGATGGTGGGCCCGGGCGGCGATGATCTGATGCGCGCTGCACCCGGGCGACAGCCGGCGGACCCAGCCGGTCATCATCTCCGCGTGGGCCAGCTCCTTGGGGCGCTCGACGCCGTCGACGACGATCGTGTGGGGGTCCGCGGCGTTGGCCGCGTCGATGGCGGCCAAGGCGTCGGCGAGCCGGCCGTCGCTCGGTGCGGTGACATCCATCGCCCTCAGCCTCGCGCAGTTCACCCCGGACGGGACGCCGTGACGACGCCCGGTACCGCCGCGTCGCTGATCGTTCCGGTGACGCGATTCGCTGCCCGGCAACCGATCGCGTCACCGGAACGGTCCGGCGCGAGGACCCGCCGCCGCCAGCGGCGGGCTCGTCATGCCGGGGCGCCGTCGGCACCGGGCACCCGGCACCGTCGCCAGTTCGAGCCCAAAGGCCCACGCCAAACGGGCGCATAGCCCTTGGCGCACGGCGACCGGCACGGCGCCTCATGGAAATGCGTGCGTCGGTACCGGCGCACGCAGGGTGAAAGGAGGGCAAGCATGTCCGACACCTTCCCCCGCATCCCTGATTCTCCTCCCCAAGACCGGGTGGACGCCCCACCGCCACCACCGCCACCGCCCCCACCGCCGGTCCCGGTCGCGGCGGGCCCGTATCGGCCGGGGCCCGCCTCCCTGCCGCCCCAGCCCGCCGTGGCGGGTCTCGCCGTCGCGTCGCTGGTGCTCGCCATCCTCTGGATCTGGTGGATCGGCTCGCTCCTCGCCGTGATCTTCGGACACGTCGCGCTGAGCCAGATCAAGCGCTCGCATGGCTGGACGACCGGCCGCGGCATGGCGATGGCCGGCGTCGTGCTCGGGTGGGTTGGGCTCGCCACGCTGGTGATCGTGCTCGTGGCCGGCATCGTCGCCGGCGTCGGGGACCCGATCGACACGTCCGACCCCGTCGGGAACGACGCCAGCGTGCTCGACGGCGAGTACCGGTACTCGTGGACGCTCGACGAGCTGGTCGCCGCAGGCGTGCCCGAGGAGACCGTGCGCCAGTTCGCCATGGCCGGCGTCTACACGTGGAACCTGGATGGCGGCCGGTTGGCGTTCATCAGCGAGTTCCCTGACGGCAGCACCGTGGCGTGCACCGGCACCTACCAGGTCGCTGGTGACGCCATCGGCCTGAGCCTGCGACCGCCCTGCCCCCTCTACCACTTCACGGCGACGTGGGCCTTGACCGACGACCATCTCGTCATGTCCAACGCGCTGCTCGACGGCGAGTCCGTGCCCGACGTCGAGGTCTGGCTGGCCCAGAAGCCCTGGACGAAGATCGGGTGACCGAGTCCGACGCTCGGGCCGAGGTCGTGCGATGACGCAAGCGGCCCGGTGCGCTCGATCGTGGCCTCGAGCGTTTCGTCGCCCAGGAGCTCCCGGACCGACGGGACATGCCCTGGCCGGCGTCACGTCATGACGATGCGTCGCCCGACGATGCGGTAGCCG
The DNA here is from genome assembly GCA_035693765.1 of Acidimicrobiales bacterium. Lineage (GTDB taxonomy): Bacteria > Actinomycetota > Acidimicrobiia > Acidimicrobiales > VFJN01 > ZC4RG19. The sequence goes on along the minus strand of DASSGC010000712.1, from coordinate 11,477 downwards.
GCCCGGGCGAACGAGGCTGCCATCGGCGCGTTGCCGGCGTCGGTGTCGGCCCTGATCACCTCGGCACTCTCGGCCGCCAGCACGGCGGTGCCCTCGGCCAGTAGATCGTCGACGAAGCCGTGGCCCCGGTGTTCCGGGACCACCCCGACGTAGCCGATCACCGGGAACTGGTAGTTGCGGCTGGGCATGACGAGCCCGACCAGCTCGCCGTCCGCGGTGGAGGCGGTGCGCCACCAGGTGCGCGGAGCCGGCATCCAGCTCATGTCCTCGAGCTGGACGCGGGCGGCGGCCGCGGGGCCCTGATGGTCGAGGTCGCGGCGGGCGTGGGCGTCGAGGGTGCCGACGTTGATCCGCTCGAGGAGGTCGAGCAGTGCCGGGTCGTCGGGCGCCGGGTCGAAGCGCAGGCGGCCGGACGAGGCAGGCACGCCCACCGCCCGGTCCCACTCGAACCGCAGCCGCTCGACGAACGGGCGCAGGCCCGCGTGCCGGGCGGCGGCGATGCGCTCCTCGGCACCGGCCCGGATCTCGGGCCGGTCGTGTCCGTCGGGCGGCAGGAACAGGTGGAGCTGGGCCGGCGTCCCGTCGGCGGTGAGCACGGCCCCCGAGTCGTGGGCCCGCCGGAGCAGCCGGGCGCCGACCGCGATCCGGTCGTCGTCGGGACCGAGGTCGAACCAGTCGAGGGCGTAGGGATGGGTGTCGTCGGGACCGCCCCACCAGGCGGCCCGGGCCACGACCCGGTCGCCGCGCCGTGCGAGCCAGGTCCACTCGGGGCGGTAGTGCTGGTCGGCGGCCGTGGCCAGGAAATCGCGGCCCGGCGGTCCGAATGCGGGGCCGCCGAGGACCAGGGTGTCGAAGAGATGGAGCTCGCCGGCGGCGAGCGGGCGGATGGTCACATCCGAGTCGGTCAAGGTTGCCTCCGAAGGCAGAGGCGCTCCCGCCGGACAGTCAGGACAGAGGGTCCGTGAGCGATCGAGCAGCCGGACGGGCAGGGCGGGAGCGCGACGGTCGTGCAGACATCTCCCACCTCCTTCGCGTCGTCCTCGGTCACCGAGGGGCTGTCGAACCGGGCGTCACCCTACCCCGCCCGAGGGCGTCCCTGGTGGGTTGTCAGGAGGAACATGAATCCACACGGCCGGCTCCTTTTGTATGTGCCTCGGTCCACCTCAGGGTGGGCAACCCACGCAACCAGCGGAACGGGCCGGCAAGTTCCCTACTCACTGACCGCCGGGTATCGGCCCACGTCAGTACTCCTCGCGGAACATGAGGCTGACCCTCGGGCCGGCGGCGGCGCACTTGGGGACGCTGTGCTGCCAGGTGCGCTGGCAGGTGCCGCCGAGCACCAGCAGGTCGCCCAGGCCGGGCGTGAGCCGGACCGACCGGCCGCCGCCCCGCGGGCGCAGCAGGAACCGGCGGGGGCTGCCCAGCGACACGATGGCCACGACGGCCTCGGCCCGGTCGCGGGCCACCCGGTCGCCGTGCCAGGCCACGCTGTCGTGCCCGTCGCGGTACAGGTTCGCCGACACCACGTGCAGGTCGCGGCCGTAGCGGCGGGACAGGGCCTCGCCCATGGCGGGCAGCGGGTCGGGCGGATCGGCCCACCGGCCGGTCGTCAGCCGCGGCTCCATCACCACCCGGTCGTACATGGGCCGTTCGTGCGACGCCCACGGTGCGGCGGCGACGACGTCGGCGAAGAGCCGGTCGGCGCCCCGTACCCAGCCCACGACCAGGTCGTACCAGGCGCCCGCGCCCAGCCCGTGGCGCACCGCGCCGGCCAGGGTGGCATCGAACGCGGGCGGGCCGTCACCCAGGAGCGTCGGCTGCCACGCGGTCGCCACGCCCCCAAGGCTAGCGAGTCCGGCCCCGATTCAACGAACGCATGTTCGCATGACGTGACGTCGCGTCAGCCCTTGGGCCGCAGATCGATGCGGAGGACCAGCACGCCGTCCTCCAGTGCCGCCTCCGCGTCGCCGATCATGGCGAAGTCCTGGAAGTCGGTCTCGGCCTGGCGGATGAAGCGCATCCGCTCCTCGCCCGCCACCGGGGGCAACGTACGGTTGCGCACCGCCTGGGCCCGGTCGCGGAACCGCTGCACCATCGCGTCGACGTCGAGCGTGTCGGCCATGGGCGCACCGTACCGGACCGGCACAGACCGTCAGAGGCTGCGACCAGCCTGCGCCTTACAACCTGAGCGGATAGGTCACGTCGGCGCGTGCCACCGTGCTGCGTCGCCCGTCGGCCGAGCTGTGGAGCTGGTGCTTCCATGCCAAATCCCCACGCGTAGGCCGTGGCGAGCGCCCTATCCGCTCGGCCTATCGGCGCTCGCCTAGCGCCGGGGTTCGGGCCACATGCCGGGTCCGCCCGGCGGGCCGGGTGGCGGACCACCGGAACCTCCGCCCCGCGATCCCCGCCCGGGGCCTGGGCCGCCGAAGCCGGGGGCGCGCCGTTGATCCTGCCCGCCACCCCGGCCGGGCGGGGGACCGCCGCGCCGCGGGTCACCGGCCGGGCCACCCCGGCCACCCTCCCCGCGCCGGCGGCCGCCGCCGGCCGGCGGCGCGTTGCGTCCACCGCCGCGCCCGGGTTCACCTGGTGCCTGGCGCCCGCCGGGTCCGCCGCCCCGGCCGGGATCCTGCGACGACCGGCGCCCGCCACCACCGTCCGGCTGGCCACGACGGCGACCGCCGCCGGGCGCCGCCGCTCCCCCGCGGCCGCCGCGCCCGCCGGAGCCTCCCGGCCCGCGGCCGGGTATGCCCGGGGAGGCGAACGACTGCTGGACCGACCCGCCGCCCTCGGGCGGTGCGTCCCAGAACGGGTCGCCGCCGCGGCTCCTGCCCGTCGACCGGTCGCCGGACCGCCGGCCCGATCGCCCCCGACCGCCACCAGGTGCCGCCGCGGCACCGGTGGGCCCCGCACCCGGCGGACCACCCCGGCTCCTGCCGGCGAGCGGCATGGCCGGCGCCGCGGCGTACGGATCGGCGCCGCCATACCCCGGTCCGCCGTAACCGCCGTCGCCCGGTCCGCCGTAGCCGCCGTCGCCGTAGCCCGGCCCGCCGTAGCCGCCGCCGTCGCCGTACCCCTCGTCCCCGTCGTCGAGGTCGAGCCCCGGCCGGGTCAGCAGCCAGTACCGCCAGGTGAGCAGCGCCACCAACAACGCGACCCCGGCGAGGGCGGCGATGATCATCCAGATCAACCGGCTCTCGTCGTCCGCGGCGTTGCCGGCGGTCTCCGTCGCCGCGGTCGTGGTCGTGGTCTCCTGGGCGCCCCGGGTGCCGTCCCCGGGCACCAGCAGGTTCTGCGTCGTGGTGAACGTGGCGTTCGCGACCTGCGCCGGTGCGGCGGCCGCGGTCTCGTCGTCGCGGCCGGCGGTGGTCGACGGCCGGCGGGTCGTCTCGGGCGTCGCGGTCGGCTCGGGCGTCGGCTCGGGCGTCGGCTCGGGGGCGGTCGGTGTGGTCGTCTCCGGCGGCGGCTCGGTCGTCTCCGGCGGCGGGTTCGTGGTCGGTGGACCGGGGTCGGGCGGCTGCTGGGCCGCGGCCGCCGACGGGAATCCGACCATGACCGCCAGCGCCGCTGCGCCGAGGGCCGCGGCCATCGCGCCGTGCGGCGCGCCTCGCCCCGCCCTCCCTCGTCTGCCGTCGAGCATCCACTCCACCTTGTCGGCCCCAGCCATGGATGAGCGTACTGTCCGTGCGATCACGACTGTAGGGCTACGAAGCCCCCAGCGTGAACCGCGCGTGAACCTGGACCGCCCGATTCCTCACCTCTGGTGCCGTGGGCAGCTCAGCGTCGTGCGTCCGCCGATGGTACGCCGGACGAGTGCCGCGCCCTCGCGCGGGCACAGCCCGTCGAGTGCGGCCGCCTGCCGCAGGTCGCCGGTGTGGCTCCCGCCCCGGGCCCCGAGGTCGTCCAGCACCTCGCCGATCGCGCGGTGCAGCGCGGTCACCTGCCGCCCCGACAGCCCGCCCGCGGGCCGGGCGGGATCGAGCCCCGCGCGCCACAGCATCTCGTCGGCCAGCAGGTTGCCGATGCCGGCGATGCGGGCCTGGTCGAGCAGGCGCGCCTTGAGGGGCGCGGTGCTGGTCCCGAGGGCGGCGACGAGATCGGTCCGGCGCAGGACGGCGGCGTCCACGCCGAGCCGGGCCTCGTCGGGGTCGAGCGAGACACCGCCGAGGCGGCGGGGATCGCGCAGGCGCAGCTCCGTGCCGTCGGTGAACCGGAGGGCGAAGCGGTCCCAGGCGCGGTCGTCGCGCCCGCTGGCGTACTCCAGGCGGTCGATCGCCGCCGCGCCGTCGACGACCAGCCGGCCGGTCATGCCGAACCGGAGGCCCAGCCGCCCGCCGCCGTCGAGGTCGAGGATCAGCAGCTTGCCGTGCCGCCGGGCGGCCTCGACCCGCCGGCCCGCGACCGCGGCGGCGACTTCCGCCGGGTCGCTGCCCTTCACGAACCAGGCGTCGGGCACCTCGGCTGCGGCGATCGTGCGGCCGACGACCGCCTCGGCCTGCCGGCGGTACGTCTCGACCTCGAGCATCTCGGGCACGGCGGGCCAGCGTACGGGGGCGGCGGCGCGCCGGCCGAGCCGGCCGGCGGTGTCTGGCCGCGCCGCGCGGCGGGTACGACCCGGGGGTCGGAGCGCCCAGGGACGGCGCCGGACGAGGAGGGCAGAGACATGGCGACCGCGACCGCGCGCCGCGCCGCGGACACGACGCGGCGTGCCACCCGGGGCGACTGGGTCGAACGAGCCGGACGGGTCGGCCTCGTGGCCAAGGCTGCGAGCTACGCCCTGATCGGCGTCCTGGCCCTCCAGATCCCGCTGGGCCAGGGCGGGGCCACTGCCGACCGGCAGGGCGTGCTGCGCCGCCTCGCCACCGAGTCGTGGGGCACGGCCGCCCTGTGGGCGCTCGCCGCCGGCTTCGCCGCCTACGCCGCCTGGCGCTTCGTCGACGCGCTGACCGACCGGCGCGGCGAGGGCACCGGCGCGTCGGGACTGGCCAAGCGGGCCAGGGGCCTGGGCATCGGCGCCGTCTACGTCGCCTCCGCGGTGGCGGCCGTCTCGCTGGTGATGTCGAGCTCGTCGAACGCCGCCGGCGGTGACGAGCGGGCCGAGACCGCGAAGGTCCTCGACTGGCCGGCCGGCCGCTGGATCGTGCTGGCCGTGGGCATCGGGTTCGTGGCCGACGGGCTGTACAACCTGTACCGGGCCGCGACCCGCAGCTTCCGGAAGCGCCTGAAGGAGCAGGAGATGCCCGGCCCGGTGCGGCCGTGGGCCATCGGATCCGGCGTGCTCGGCCACGCGGCGCGTGGCGTGGTGTTCGGCCTCGTGGGGATCTTCCTGGCCAAGGCGGCCGTGGAGTACGACCCCGCCGAGGCGGTCGGCATCGACGGTGCGCTGCTCAAGGTCGCCGAGGGCGACTATGGGACGCTGCTGCTGGGCCTGGTCGCCGCCGGGCTCGTCGCCTACGCCCTCTACTGCCTCGTCGAGGCCCGCTACCGCCGCATCTGACCGGCCGGACGACCCCGGCCGGGCCGGGAAGGGAACGCCAACGGGCGGAGCTCGGCGGGCCGCAGCCCCCCGACTGGACGACCCGGCCGGGCCGGGACCGCCGGCGGGCGGAGCTCGGAGGGCGGCAGGTCCCTACACGGCGACCCCGGCCGGGCCGGGAGCGCCAGCGGGGGAGGTCGGGGGGCGGCAGCCCTCCGACTGACATGCTCTGGGGCGTGAACCGCACCGACCGGCTCTACGCGCTCGTCGAGGAGCTGCGTGCCGTCGCCCCCCGGCCCCGCACGGCCCGCCACCTGGCGGCGCGCTTCGAGGTGAGCGTCCGCACCGTTGAGCGCGACCTCGGGGCCCTGATGGAGGCCGGGGTGCCGATCTACGCGACGCCGGGCCGTGGCGGCGGCTACGCGATCGACCCCGCCCATACGCTGCCGCCCGTCAACTTCACCTCCGACGAGGCGACGGCCCTCGCGGTCGCTCTGGCCCGGCCGGGCGCCACGCCGCTCGCCGGGGCGCTGCGGTCGGCGCTGCACAAGGTGCTGGCCGCCATGCCCCGGGCCGAGGCGGAGGCGGCCGAGCGCCTGGCCGGGCGCGTCCACCTGCTGCCCCACAGCACCGACATCCAGCACCCGCCCCTGCGGGCCGTCGAGCAGGCGCTCGTGCACTCGCGGGTGCTCGCCATCGACTACCGCGACCGCCAGGGCACGGCGACCCGGCGCGCGGTCGAGCCGATCGCGCTCGTGGGCTCGGGGGACGCCTGGTACCTCGTCGGCCACTGCCGCCTGCGCCGGGCGAGACGGGCGTTCCGGGTCGACCGGATGGCGTCGGCGGTGGTCACCGACGAGACGGCGCCCGAGCGCGCCTACGACCCGGGGACGGACATCCCGGCCGAGGTCCGGCGGCTGTCGCTGGTGGAGTGACCGACGTCACGAATGACACCCGTGCAATTCCCGACGGGACGTTGTCGCCGGCCGGGCGGAGGCTCCCCCCATGACAGACACCACCGCCAACCCCGACGGCGCCCCGGTCACCTGGTTCGAGATCGGGACCGACGATCCCGCCGGCGCCCGCAGCTTCTACGGCCCCCTGCTGGGATGGACCTTCGTCGAGCAGGGGCCGTACACGATGGTCGTCACGGCCGCGGGACCGGAGGGCGGCATCCGCGACACAGACACCCCGCAGCCCGAGGGCACGCCGCGCACCTTCTCCATCCCCTACGCGCAGGTGGCGGACGTCGCCGCCACCTGCGCCAAGGTCGAGGAGCTGGGCGGCAAGGTGCTCGTACAGGCCACCACGACGCCCGACGGGCTGGTCTACGCCCACATCGTCGACCCCGCCGGCAACGACCTCGGCCTCTGGACGCCGCCGCCCGCCTGACGCCGGGACCCATCGCCGGGCCCGAGCCGCCGCCGGCCACCAACCGGCTCCGCCGGCCCCAGCCGGTGGACAGCCGCCGCGGGTGGTCGGCGGGCTCCCAACGGCGCCCAGCCGGCCCCAACCGGTGGTCAGCCGGCGCCGGTGGACCGGGTCCGCCCGCCCCAGCCGGTGGTCAGCCGGCGCCGGCCGCGGCGAGCGCCTGGTCGAGGTCGGCCACCAGGTCGTCGGGGTGCTCCAGTCCCACCGAGATGCGGACGAGGCCGTCGGTGATGCCCATGGCGGCCCGCTCCGCCGGCATGAGGCTCCCGGCGACGGTCGCCGGATGGGTCACGAGGGTCTCGGGGCCGCCGAGCGACAGCGCGATGCGGGCCAGCCGGGTCGACTCGCAGAACCGCCGGGCGGCCTCGACCCCGCCCGCCAGCTCGATGGCGAGCATCGTGCCGCCCGCCCGCATCTGGCGCTTCGCCAGGTCGCGCTGGGGGTGCGAGTCGAGCCCGGGGTAGCTCACCCACGCGACCGCCGGGTGTGCCTCCAGATGCTCGGCGAGCGCCTGGGCGGTGGCGCACTGGCGCTCCACCCGCACGGCGAGGGTGCGGATCCCGCGGAGCCCGTTCCAGGCGTCGAACGGCGACGCCTGCCCGCCCTGGACCACGTGCCATCCCCAGATGGCGTCGATCAGGTCGCGGCTTCCCGCCACCACGCCCAGCAGGGCGTCGTTGTGGCCGGCCAGGCCCTTGGTGGCGGCGTGGAGGACCAGGTCGGCGCCCAGCGCCAGCGGCTGCTGGACGACCGGGGTGGCGAAGGTCGAGTCGACCACCGTGAACGGGCCCGGCACGCCTGCCACCGCGGCGATGTCGGTGAGCGCCAGCACGGGGTTCGCCGGCGTCTCCATGAACACGAGCTGGGTGCGTCCCGGCTGGATCGCGGCGGTGAACTCGGCCGGTTCGGTGCCGTCGACGAACGTGACATCGATGCCGAACCGCGGGCAGTGCGCGGTGAACAGCGTCGAGGTGACCGAGAAGAGCTGGCGCTGCACCACCACGTGGTCGCCCGACGAGCACAGCCCGAACACCACCCCGGTGACCGCGGCCATGCCCGACGCCGACGCCAGCGCCGCCTCGGCGCCCTCCAGATCGGCGACGGCCGACTCGAACTCCTGGGCCGTGGGGCTGCCGAACCGCGAGTAGTAGTGCGCGGTCCTCGGCGTGCCCGCCATCCGCCGGTGGTCGTCGACCGACGCCACCTCGTAGGTCGTCGACGGGAACAGCACGGGGGCGAGCGAGTCGCGGCTCCACTGCCGCCCGGCCCGCACGGCCGTCGTGTCGACGTGCCAGCCCGGGTCGGCACCGGCCCGGTCGTGCTCAGGCACCGGGACACACCTCCTGCAGGAAGCCGGTCAACAGCTCGCCGACCTGCCCGACCTCGATCAGGAAGGCGTCGTGCCCGTGCGGGCTGTCGAGCTCGGCGTACTCGGCCCTGACGCCGGCCGCCTTGGCCAGGTCGACGATCTCCTGTGACTGGTGGGGCGGGTAGAGGATGTCGCTGCCGACACCGATCGACAGCACCGGGGCCCGCAGCCGAGCGAAGGCCGGGTCCATGCCGCCCCGCCCCCGTCCCAGGTCGTGCAGGTCCATCGCTTTGGTGAGCAGCAGGTAGCTGTTGGCGTCGAACCGGCGCACGAGCTTGTCGCCCTGGTACTCCAGGTAGCGCTCCACCTCGAAGCGCTGCCAGAGCGTGAACCCCTCGACCGGCTCGACGACCTCGCGTCCGAAGCGCTTGCTGAACACGTCGTCGCTGCGGAAGGTCATCATCGACATCATCCGGGCGGTGGCCAGGCCCTCGTGCGGGCCGTCGCCGGGCTCGGCGTCGTAGTACTCGCCACCACGCCACCGGGGGTCCATCCGGATCGCCCGCCGGCCGCTGCTCCACCAGCCGATCTGGGCGGCGCTGGCCGCCGCCGCGGTGGCGATCGGGGCCAGGGCGCCGACCCGCTCGGGGTACATCACGCCCCACTCCAGCGCCTGCATGCCGCCCATCGACCCGCCGACCACCAGCGCCCACCGGGCGATCCCGAGGTGGTCGGCCACCGCGGCCTGGGTCCGGACCATGTCGCGGATCGACACGACCGGGAAGCGCGACGCCCATGGCGCCCCGTCGTCGGGGTGGGGCGAGGCCGGGCCCGTCGAGCCCTGGCAGCCGCCCAGCACGTTGACGCACACCACGAACCAGCGGTCGGTGTCGAGCGCCTTGCCGGGCCCGATCATCCCGTCCCACCAGCCGGCGCTGGGGTGGCCGGGCTCGAGGCGCCCCGCGGCGTGGCTGTCGCCGGTGAGCGCGTGGGGGACGAGGATCGCGTTGCCGGCGTCGGGCGCCAACGTGCCCCAGGTCTCGTAGGCGACGGTGACGCCCCGCAGCAGCCCACCGCCCTCCAGGGCGAAGGGCCGCCCGGCGGGGAAGGACAGGAACCGGCGGCACCCGACGGGGTCGCCCGGGCGCCACGCGCCGGTGGCCGGCAGGGCGCTCGGGTGCGCCCGCCGGAACCCGCTGGTTCCGGCGACGCCGGTCATGGGCCGGGGCGTACCGGGGCTGTGCCGCACGGCCGCCCGGGTTCGGGTTGCACGGGTCGAGTGTACGGATCGGGACAACGCGCGCCTCTGTCTGGGTCGTCTCCAGGCCCGGACAGTCGGGTGCGCACCTCCAGCGCGCGGACACTTGGTTGCTCCTTGCGGAGCCGCATCCCCGGTTGCCCGGGATGGCACCTTGGCTGTCCGAACCAGGTTGCCGGGCCGGCACCGCAGTACCGGCCGCTCCTGATGTCACCGGTCACGCTAGCGGACGCGCCCGCCGGTTGCCGACCCGAACGGCCCGCCGGCCTGCTCGCGCCACCACGCGGCGAGCGCGGCGTCGGTGCCGTAGGCGGCGCCCACCGCGACCAGGTAGTGGTCGACCGCCGCCGCGGCCGCCTCCGGGCCGTGCCCCGCGGCCGCCTCCGGGCCGTGCCCGTCCACCGCGGCGCGCAGCGCGGCGGCCGCGTCGTCCCAGGCGACCGTGTCGGCGGGCAGCGGCAGGGCCGCCAGGTCGGGGGCCGCCACCCGGAGGGCACGGACGCCGAGCGCGGTGCCCGCCGCCCGCCGCAGCAGCCAGGCGGTCGCGGCCGGCGACGCCAGGACGGCGAGGATGTGCCACAGGTCGGTGCCCTCGCCCGCGTCCTCCCGCGGCAGCACCGCCACCGTGGGGACCGACGGCACCCAGTCCCCGTCGGCGTCGACCACGGCCTCGACCACCCGCGTCTGGGTGGCGACGACCACCTTGGGCCGGCGGGTGCGGGCCACCCACCGCCGGGCCGCCGACGAGGGCAGCGACGCCAGGCGGCCGAGGTCGACGACCGGCGCCTGCCACCGCAGCTTGGCGTAGCGGACCGGCCGCCTCCCCCAGGACGACGCGCACCAGTCGATCACGCCGCTCGTCACGAGCGGGGCGACCGCGCCCGGCGGGTCGGCGGGATCGTGCTCGCGCACGGCCCCGACCAGCCCGTAGTACTCGTCGCGGAAGCCCGCCACGACCGTGGCCCGCTCCCCCAGCGTCGGGGCCGCCCAGGCCGGCAGGCGGGGCACCCCGACGGCATCGGCCCACAGGCCCCGCCACCGGTCCGACGGGCCGGGCCGAGCGGCCGCATCGGGCGCCGGCGGCTCGCCGTCGCCCGCCCCGCCGTCGCCCGCCCCGCCGCTGCCGGCTCCCCGCGGCCGGGCCGGGCCGGGCCGGTGCGGGCCGTCACCGTCTCGAGGCTCGGCGGGACCGGCTTCGCCGGCTTCCTCGGCGGGACCGGCTTCGCCGGCCGCCTCGGCGGCGTCCGGCCGGCGCTCCAGCACCGGCACGCACACCCGCACGGCGGCCGCGAACACCGGACCGTCGTCGACCCACAGGCGGCGCAGGTCGGCGCACCGGTCGAGCGCAGCGCGCAGGGCCTCGGCGTCGCGGGCGGCGATCAGCGACCGCGGCTCCACGAGGGCGACCCGGCCGCCGGGGCGCACCAGCTCGCACCCGACGAGCAGGAACAGCCAGGCGGTGTCGGTGTAGGGGCGCACCGCCGGGCCGAACCGCTCGCGGAGCCGGCCCTGGTCGGCCGCCGACCGGGCGGTGGCGCGGCCCAGCTGGTTCTGGAACGGCGGGTTGCCGATCACGGCGTCGAACCCCGCGGCCGGCCGGTCGGGCCACACGCCGGCGCCGTGGACCAGGGGATCGCCGACCACCAGGCGCCCGGGAGGCGGCGCCTCGCCCGCCCACAGCGCCAGCGCCGCCTCGGCCGCGGCCAGCCCCACCGGGTCGATGTCGGCGCCCCAGACGAGGTCGCGCACGACCTCCGCCCGGGGGATCCCGCACGCGTGGAGGCGTTCCGCCGCCGCCACGAGGAACACGCCGCCGCCGCACGCCGGGTCGCACATCGCCGGCGCCCCGCCGGGCCCGGCCCCGGGGCCGAGGCCGTCGAGCGCCAGCCCGACCAGGTGGCCCGCCAGCCAGGCCGGCGTGACGTGCAGGCCCTGCGCCCGGCGGCGCCCGCCGTCGGTGGCGGTCTCCAGCGCCGCGCCGAGCACCTCGGCCACCGAGCCGCCAA
>DASSGC010000711.1:0-2904 GCA_035693765.1 Acidimicrobiales bacterium | reverse complement strand
GCAGGTCCCTGACGACCGCGAGGCCAGCGGCCGCGAGCCCGTGGGCGAGCAGATCGCCGCCGAGGACGTGCACTTCTCGTACGTCGAGGGGCGCGACGTGCTGCACGGCGTCGACCTGACCGTCGGTGTCGGCGAGCGGATCGCGATGGTCGGGCCGTCGGGGGCCGGGAAGTCCACGCTCGGGCGGCTCCTCGCCGGCATCCACCCGCCGCGCACCGGCGCGGTCACCGTCGGCGGCGTCGGCCTGGTCGAGCTGCCGCTCGACGACCTCCGCGGTCACGTCGCGCTGGTGACCCAGGAGCACCACGTCTTCGTCGGCACCCTGCGCGAGAACCTCGCCCTGGCCGCCCCTCCCGGTGCCACGGACGTCGACATCCGCGCTGCCCTCTCGGCGGTCGACGCGCTCGACTGGGTCGCCGCGCTGCCCGCGGGCCTGGACACCGTCGTGGGCTCCGGCGGACACAAGGTCACCGACGCGCAGGCCCAGCAGATCGCGCTCGCCCGGCTGGTGCTGGCCGACCCGCACACGCTGGTCCTCGACGAGGCCACGTCGCTGATCGACCCGCGGGCCGCGCGGCACCTGGAGCGGTCGCTCGCGGCGGTGCTCGCGGGGCGGACCGTCGTCGCGATCGCGCACCGGCTCTTCTCCGCTCATCACGCGGACCGGGTCGCGGTGGTGGAGGACGGTCGGATCACCGAGCTGGGCCCGCACGACGATCTCGTGGCGGCGAACGGCTCGTACGCGGCACTGTGGCGGTCCTGGCACGGCGCGGGCCGGGGCGACAGTTATCACCCCGCGCCAGCTCGCCCAGTGCGGCTTCGTCAACCACCGTCACCGGAGGGTTCAACCGACGCTCCCGCGGCCCTCACCTAGCCCCGTGTTTCGCACATGGGGTTGAGCCATCGTGTGTCATGGCCAGCGGGGTTGGGTGGGGTCGACGTGGAGTAAGTCGAGGAGTTCGGCCTGTAACCATCCGGGTTGGGGGATCTTGGGTGGTTGGCCGTGGTGGGCGGGGATGAGACGCAGGTCGCTGAGGGCTTGCAGGATCAGCCGGCCGGTGGGTTTCCGCGCCCGGCGGTCGTTGATGTAGAAGCCGGTCATGTGGGTCTGGGGTGCCAGGTTGGCGCGTACTTCGCGTTCGATGAGGCAGAAGATGAGCAGGGCCAGGCAGATCACGGTGATCAGGGCGGTGATGCGCTGGTTGTCTCGCAGGAAGACCGGCGCGACGGCCACGGGGCCTTTGAGGTCGCCGTAACGGCGTTCGACCAGGGGCTGGTCTTTGTAGCGCAGCAGGACTTCAGTGGCGTCGACCTCGGGGCCGAGGTTGGTCAACAGCGCGTACCAGCCGTCGGCGGCGGCTTCGGCGTCGAGGGCGGCCTGGTCGAAGGTCCAGGCGAACACGGGCCGGCCATCGGCGCCGGTGCTGATGCTGGTGTGCAGGTAGGCGCCGACCCGGCGGCGGCGGGCGATCTCGGCGGCCTTGGCGGCCACGGCCTGCGCGTCGGGGCGGTGCCGGGTGCCGGCGGTACGCACCAGGGTGTCCAGGTCGGCGCGGGCACGGCCGAGTTTGAGCGCGCGGGCCTTGGCCGCGGCGGTGGCGTTGGCGCTGGAGTACACCAGAATCCGGCGCAGCCGGTGCACGATGTCTTTCTTGCGTGGCCCGGCCAGGTCCATGGTGTCCTCGGTGACCCGGTAGCTGCCGCGGTACCACAACGGTGTGTTCTCGTCGCGTTCGGCGATGTAGTCGACGAAGGTGGCCTCGGCCGGGTCGAGGCTGGCGAACAGCCCCGCCGGCACGCGGGAGGCGGCCAGCGGGGCGATGAACGTGACATGAGCGTCGGCCATCGCGGTGACGTTGGTGTGCGAGATGAGCTTGGAGTCACCGACGAGCAGGAAGCCGCGGGGCCCAGCGATGTCCTTCAGCGCCCGCATGGTGTCCACGACCTGCGCCACTTCTCCGGCGCCGCCGTCGTAGACGCGGTGGAAGACCGGTATCCCGCCGTCGGCGGCCACGGCCATGCCGGCCTGGATCTGTTTCAGGTCGGTGCGCCGGTCTTTGGGGTGGCCGTAGGCCGGGGCCGGGTAGTCCTCATCGCTGTTGTCGTAGGCGCCGTACAGCGATATCGAGGTCATGTCCCAATGCATGCGGGTCACATCGATGCCGAACTCGTCGATGGCCTTGGCGCCGACCGATCCGACCAGGTGGTCCACCTGGGGTGCGATGGCGTCCAGGGCCCGGCCCAGACGGTCGTCGTTGAGCACGTCGGCGGGTATGCCGAAAACCTCTTCCACCGCCCAGTCACGGGCCCAGTCGGCCACGGCGACCATCGCCCGTGGATGGGTCAACCGGTTGGCGATCAACGCTTCGATGACCTGTCCATGGCTGACCAGGGCGAGATCGCGCACCGGGCAGGCCCGGTCGATGATGCCCGCGATGTCCAGCCGGCGGCAGAAGTCCGCGATCACCGGCAGTGACCCCAACCGTTTCTCCAACACATCCACGGCCATGATCTGCGCACGGGGGCGGAGCGGAACACGTCGAGGCTGGCGGTAAACACCCACGAGGCGGTAATCCAACCAGCCCCACGCTCATCACGCACGTCGCTCAATCCCATGTGCGAAACACGGGCCTAGCCTGCTCTACCTTTGTATTCTGCCGCATTGCCGCATATGGGTAACCGGCGTTCGATGGCGTCAACGTCACGATCGTCGATTTCCTCGGCCGGGGTGCAGGCGACAGCGCCCTGGCCACGGGGAGCCCTGGACAGTGGTGGAAGCAGGACGCAGCCGGCCGGGGGCCCCTGTAGCAGGCCGCCGCCGTGGTTGCGGCTCTCGTTCATCGCCAGGCGCACCCAGGTCGTTCAGCGCATCGAAGCCGAGGGGGGCATGCGCAGGCCGCCGCC
>DASSGC010000710.1:0-2887 GCA_035693765.1 Acidimicrobiales bacterium | reverse complement strand
CCCCCGACCAGGACATCGCCGATCCCGCCGGCTTCCTGGCGCTGGACTTCGTCGTCGTGTCCAGGCTGGGCGTCGACGCCGACGCCGACGCCGGCCCCGGGCCGCCGGCCGCGTTCGGCGCGGCGCGGGGCGACGCCCGCCGGGCGCTCGACTGCGGCGGCCTGGGCGAGCACCTCCGCGACGTCCGGGCGCCGCTGACCCCGCGCCGCTTCGTCGGCAACATCGTCGACGCGGTGCGGCTCGACGGCCTGCGGGTGCCCACCGACCCGGCGGAGGCGCGCCGCCGGCTGTGCGGCGACGACCGGTGAGGATCGGCCGGCTGCACCGTCTCCATGGAGGTGGCAGCATCCGCGCGACGGCCGAGGAGATGACCGGTGGACGGACGAGCTATCCGACCAGGGCAGATCACCGACGGGTGCCCGGCCGGGCCGGCCGGCGAGCGCGCCTTCGCGACGCTGGTCGACCGTCACCGCCGCGAGCTGCACGTCCACTGCTACCGGATGCTCGGGTCGTACACCGACGCCGAGGACCTGGTGCAGGAGACGTTCCTGCGGGCGTGGCGCGGGCGCGACGGGTTCGCCGGGCGGTCGTCGTTCCGGACGTGGCTGTACCGGATCGCGACGAACGCCTGCCTCGACGCGCTCGAGCACGGCTCGCGCCGGGTGCAGCCCGTCGCCCCGGGGGGCGACCCGCTCGCCGACCTGCCCGGGCTCCAGCCCTACCCCGACCACCTGCTCGACACCGTCGCGCCGCCGTCGGACGACCCGGATGCGGTCGTCGTCTCGCGGGAGACCGTCGAGCTCACGTTCCTCGCCGCCATCCAGCACCTGCCGCCCCGGCAGCGCGCCGTGCTGATCATGCGGGACGTGCTCGGCTGGACGGCCGCGGAGGCCGCGTCGCTGCTGGACGTCTCCGAGGCGACCGCGAACAGCCTGGTGCAGCGCGCCCGGGCGACGCTGCGGCGGCACCGTCCCGGCGGCCGCCACGAGTGGTCGCCCGCCCGGGCGAGCGAGGAGGAGCGTGCCGTGCTGCGGCGGTACGTCGACGCCCACGCCCGCGCCGACGCGGACGCGATCGTGGCGATGCTGCGGTCGGACAGCCGGGTCACGATGCCCCCCGAGGCCCCGTGCGTCGGCAGGGACGCGGCCGCGGCGTTCTTCCGGGCGCTGCTGGGAGCCGGCGGCCCGGGCGACTGGTCGCTCGTGCCGACACGGGCGAACCGCCGTCCGGCGACCGCGAACTACCTGCGCCGGCACGGGGGCACGGCGTACCGCGCGCTGTCGATCGACGTGCTCCACGTCGAGGACGGGCGCCTCGCCGCGGTCAACTGCTTCCTCGGCGACGACCTGTTCCCTGCCTTCGGGCTGCCGCCGGTCCTGCGGCCGGGCCGGTGACCGTTCCGCCGGCGGCTACGTGCCGCCCGGCTCGTCGAACGCGGCCAGGACCGCTTCGGCCGCGGCGCCGAGGGCGTCGACCTGGGCGGGGGTGAGCGGATCGAGGAAGTGCCGGCGCACGGCGTGCACGTGGCCGGGCGCGGCGGACGCGATGGCCTCGCGGCCGCGCCGGGTGACCACGACGAACGCGCCCCGGCGGTCGGCGCCGCACTTCTCCTTGGCCACCAGCCCGCGCGCCGCCATCCGGGCCACCTGGTGCGACACGCGGCTCTTCTCCCACCCGAGGTCGCGCGCGAGCTCGAACATGCGCATCCGCCCGTCCGGGCGGTCGGTGAGCGAGACGAGGACGACGTAGTCGGGGTAGGAGAGGTCGGACTCCTCGGCGAGCTGTCGGGACAGCGCGGCGGTCAACCGCATCTGCATGAACTGGAGGGCACGCCAGGTGCGCTCCTCCCGCTCGTCCAGCCAGCGCACGTCGTCCATGCCGCCCAGGCTACGGGAATAGTTGATGCGTCACCCATGTTGGAATGACACGTCAACCACAACCCAGGAGACCACCGATGTCGACCACCACCGTTCCCGCCAGCCTGACCGGCACCTACGCCGTCGACCCGAGCCACAGCCGCATCGGCTTCGCGGCCCGTCACGCCATGGTCACCAAGGTCCGGGGCTCGTTCAGCGAGTTCGAGGGGACCGGCTACTTCGACGCCGGCGACCCGGCAAGGTCGCACCTGCGGGTGACCGTCCAGGCCGCCAGCATCGACACCCGCAACCCCGATCGCGACGCGCACCTCCGCAGCAACGACTTCTTCGACATGGAGACCTACCCCGAGATCACCTTCGCCTCCACGGTGGTGGAGCCAATCGGCCCCGGCGAGTACCGGGTCACCGGCGACCTCACCATCAAGGGGATCACGAGGCCGGTGTCCGTCGACTTCGCCTACACCGGTGCGGCCGTCGACCCCTTCGGGAACCGGCGGATCGGCCTCGAGGGCACGACCGTCGTCAACCGCAAGGACTGGGGCGTGAGCTGGAACGCCGCCCTCGAAGCCGGCGGCGTGCTCGTGAGCGAGAAGATCACCCTCGAGTTCGACGTCTCCGCCATCCGCGTGGCGGACGCGGGCTGACCGACCGGCCTCCGGCCCGGGCCCGGCGCGGTGGGCCCCCACGGCGGCAAGCGGGCGGGCGGCACGGCGCCCGTCTCCGGCGCCGCCCGACCCGTCAGCTCGGCGGGTACGGCTCCAGCCCCTGCTCCTCCTGCTGGGCGCGCACGTAGTCGATGATCGCCTCGACCTCGGCGGCGTCCAGTCCCGGCACCGGAGGCATGTCGCCGAAGTCCCAGTGATGGGCCGGGGATCCCTGGGCGATCGCCGCCCGGAAGGACTCGTCGTTGTGGTGGCCGGGCTCGTAGACCTCCGACAGGTGGGAGGGGCCGCGCTCGGTGCCCCGCAGGTCGGACCCGTGGCACACGGCGCACGACTCCTCGTAGAGCG
>DASSGC010000709.1:0-4070 GCA_035693765.1 Acidimicrobiales bacterium | reverse complement strand
GCCGCGAACTTCTCCCCGCCGCCGCCGGTCGGCCCGTAGCGGTCGTAGACGGCGACCTTCACCGCGTCCCCCGGGTCATCGCCGAGTCCCCCGGGTCATCGCCGGAGTCCCCCAGGTCATCGCCGGAGTCCCCCGGGTCATCGCCGGAGTCCCCCGGGTCATCGCCGGACCGCCCAGGCCAGCAGCTCGCCGTCGGCGACGGTGGCCCGGCGCCGCACGCGGCGCCGCTCGGCCAGCGTCGCGGGCGCCAGCCGCAGGAAGTCGACGAAGGACCGCAGCCGCCGCACCACGGTCATCGGCCGGGGCCGCTGCAGGCCCAGCAGCGGCGCCACGAGGTCGCGCCGCGCGTACGACAGCGTGGTCAGCAGGTAGCGCCACACCGCGTTGGCCGCCATGGGCGCCGGGGCGTTCTTCACCAGCATCAGCAGCCGGTTGCGCTCGACGTAGTGCTGGAAGGTGGGCGAGCCCTCGCCCGTCGACGCGGCATGGACGTGGCGGGCGACCGCTCCCGGCACGTACCGGTAGCGCCAGCCCCGGCTGCGCCCGCGCCACGACAGGTCGGTGTCCTCGTAGTAGAGGAAGAAGCGCTCGTCGAACAGGCCGACATCGGCCAGGTAGGCGGGGCGGAACAGGACGCTGCCGCCGCACCAGGCGAAGACCTCGGCCGGCGCGTCGTACTGGCCCGCGTCGGGCTCGAGGAAGCCGCGGTCGGCGCCGTAACCGCCCTCGATGAGCACCGAGCCCACGTTGTTCACCACGTCGATCGGCGTGCCGCCCACCGGGACGTCGTACCACCCGCGGGCCGGTCCGACGTCGACGGTCGCCTCCCCGCCGCCCGAGCGGAGCGTGACGCGCTTCGCGGTCTCGGCCGCGAGGGCGACCTCGACCCGGGCCGGCAGGGTGTCGCCGGTGCCGACCGGCACCCGCACGGTGGCGTGGTCGCTCGTCCACTGGAAGATCGTGCCGTCGGGCAGGTGCTCGATGCCCCAGGCGCCCGCCGCGACCTGGGCGTCGCGCCAGCGGTCGACGCCGTCGACCCGCAGGCCGCTCACCATCACGCCCAGCTCGCGGGGGTCGGGACCGGGCGGGCGGAAGGTCGGCGAGTCGACGGCCACCTCGACGAACCGGTCGTCGAACACCAGCCGGGCCGACACCGCGCCGAGCCCCTCGTCGGCGGCCAGGGCCTCGACGAGGGCGGCCACCCAGCCGGGCTCGACGAACGAGTCGGCGTTGACCAGGCCCACGTAGTCGACGCCGTCGAGGTCGCGCAGCGCCAGGTTGTTGGCGACGAAGCCGCCGTTGTGGTCGTTGCGGACCAACCGCACCCGCGGGTACCCGGCGACCAAGCCGTCGCTGCCGTCGGTCGACGCGTTGTCGACGACGACCAGGTCGAGCCGCTCGGGCGGCCAGTCGAGCGCGCACAGGGCGTCGAGGCAGCGGGCCAGGTGGTCGGCCCCGTTCCAGTTGAGGACGGCGACGCGCACGAGCGGCACGGCCGGTGCGGGCGTCGGGACGGAGGGCGAGGTCACGGCACCGGGGCGGGGCGCCGGCCGGGGTCTCTCGGGGTTGCTCAGGGCCACGGCGGCCAACGGTAGACTTCTCCGCCGTGCCTGATCCCACCGCCACGGCCGAACCCGATCCCGCTCCTGTCGCCGACGAGGACGGGACCGCTGCGCCGGCGGCGCCCGCGCTGGGCAACGGCACCGAGCCGGTCGGCCGGGGCGACCTGTACGGCGAGTACTACTACCGCCACGACTGCGGCATCCCCTACGAGCGGTCGGAGCACTGGAACGGGTTCTTCGGCGAGGTGGCCGACCACGTCGTCCGCGAGCTGCGCCCCGAGACGGTCCTCGACGCCGGCTGCGCCATCGGCATGCTGGTCGAGCAGCTCCGCAACCGGTACGTCGACGCGTCGGGCGTCGACATCTCCGAGTTCGCGCACGAGCAGATGCCGCCCGAGGTGCAGAAGCACTGCTGGGTCGCCTCGCTCACCGAGCCGCTCCCCCGCCACTTCGACCTCGTGACCTGCATCGAGGTGCTGGAGCACATGCCGAGTGCCGATGGCAACGCCGCCATCGCCAACCTGTGCGCGGCGTCGGAGCGGGTGCTGTTCTCGTCGTCGCCGCACGACTACGCCGAGCCCACCCACCTCAACGTGCAGGCCCCCGAGTACTGGTCGTCGCTCTTCGCCCGGCACGGGTTCGTGCGCGACTTCACCTACGACGCGTCGTACCTCACGCCGTGGGCCGTGCTCTACGTGCGGACGAGCGCGTCGGTCGCCGACGTCGTGCGCGACTACGACCGGGCCTGGCTGCGGCAGCGGGACGAGATCAACGAGACGCGGGCGAAGGTGCTGCAGATGCAGGACGAGCTGGCCAAGGCCACCGGCGAGGGCAGGTTCCGGCCGGAGATCGAGCGGCTGGCCACCGAGAACGAGGAGCTGCGGGCCGCGCAGATGACGCTGCGGGAGGAGCTCCTCCGGCTGCGTGACCTGGTGGTCGGCGGCGAGCAGGCGACCGGCGTGGCCCGGGCCCACGCCGCCGAGCTGAGCGCCCAGCTCACCCGGTACCAGAGCATGGAGGAGCGGCTCAACGACGTGCTCCGGTCGCGGTCGTGGCGCCTCATGTGGCTGGCCGGCCTGCCGGTGCGCGCCCTGCGCAACCGGAAGTGACGGCCGCCGTGGCCGCTCCCCTGTTCTCGATCGTCACGCCCGTCTACAAGACCCCGGCCGACGTGCTGCGGGTCATGCTGCGCTCGGTCGCGGACCAGACCTTCACCGACTGGGAGCACTGCCTGGTCGACGACGGCACCGCCGACGCGGTGCCCCACATCCGCAAGATCCTGGACGAGGCGGCGGCCGCCGACCCCCGGGTGCGCGTCGAGTACCGGCACGAGAACGGGGGCATCGTCCACGCCTCCAACGACGCCCTCGCCATGGCCCGCGGCGAGTTCATCGCCCTGCTCGACCACGACGACGAGCTGGAGCCCCACGCGCTCGAGCGCGTCGCGGCCGCGATCGCCGGCGCCGACGACGTCGACTACGTCTACACCGACGAGGACAAGATCGACGAGCACGGCAGCTGCTCCGCGCCGTTCTTCAAGCCGGACTGGTCGCCCGAGCGCTTCCGCACGCAGATGTACACGTGCCACCTGAGCGCCCTGCGCCGCACCCTCGTCGAGGAGGTCGGCGGCTTCCACGCCGACTTCAACGGGTCCCAGGACTGGGATCTGGTCCTCCGGGTCACCGAGAAGGCCCGCCGGATCGCGCACGTGCCCGAGGTGCTGTACCACTGGCGCATGCTCGTCAGCTCCGCCGCCAGCAGCCCCGAGGCCAAGCCCTGGGCCTACGAGGCGGGCACCCGCGCCATCCAGGCCCACTGCGACCGCACGGGGTTCGAGGCGCTGGCCGAGCAGGAGTCGCCCGGCCACTACCACCTCGTCCCCCGGCTGACGACGCAGCCGCTGGTCAGCATCGTGGTCCCGACCGGCGGCCAGATGCGCGACGTGCGGGGCGAGCACGCCGTGCTCGTCGAGCAGGCCGTCGAGAGCATCGTCAAGACGTCGACGTACGAGAACGTCGAGATCCTGTGCGTCGTCGACGAGAAGGTGCCTCAGGCGGTGCTCGACCGGTTGCTGGATCTCGGCGGCGACCGGCTGCGGCTGGTGTCGTGCAACCGCCCGTTCAACTTCTCCGAGCGCATCAACTTCGGTGCGCTGGCGGCGCGGGGCGAGCACCTGCTGGTGCTCAACGACGACGTCGAGGTCGTGACGCCCACGTGGATCGAACGGCTGATCATGTACTCGCAGGTGCCCGAGATCGGCGCTGTCGGGGCGCGGCTGCTGTTCGGCGACGGGCGGCTCCAGCACGCCGGCATCGTGGTGAGCCAGCACCAGGGCCCGTCACACGTCTACCGGGGGTTCCCGGGCAGCCATCCCGGCTACTACGGCATGCTGCTGTCCGCCAGCAACTGGCAGGCCGTCACGGGCGCCTGCCTCATGACCCGGCGCGAGCTCTTCGAGAAGGTGGGCGGCCTGTCGACGCTGTTCCCGCTCAACTACAACGACGTCGA
>DASSGC010000708.1:0-2771 GCA_035693765.1 Acidimicrobiales bacterium | reverse complement strand
CGAGGCCGATGCGGCCCCCGGCCGGGGTCTCGAGGCCGGCGAGGCAGCGCAGGGTCGTGGACTTCCCGCAGCCGCTCGGCCCCAGCAGGACGAGGAACTCGCCCTCTTCAAGCTCGAGGTCCAGGTCGTCGACGGCCACCGTGGGGGGCTTGCCGTCGAACCGCTTGGTGAGTCCTTGGATGCTGACGTGAGACACGGTGTCCCCTTGGTCCGGGAAGGTCGGGCGGTGGGAGCAAGGGGTCGTGCCGAGGAGCGGCGCCGGCACGACCCCACCGGTCAGGTGAAGAGATCCTGCCAGGTGGTCTGGAAGTCGGTGACGACCTCGGGCGTGATCACGTTGAGGTCGATGATCTCGACCTTGTCGATGGTCGTGACCGTGCCCTCGACGTCGGGGAGGACGGCGGCGGCCTTGCGGGCGATCGCCTCCTGGCCCGACGGGGTGATCATGTAGTTGGCCAGCAGCTGGGCGGCGTTGGGGTGCGGGGCGTCGGCGAGGATGGCGGTCTCGAACCGGGCACCCCAGACCGTGTCGGACAGGCCCGACTCGACGGGCGCCCCCGCCTCCTTCTCGTCGGTCATCACCTGCACGAAGGCGGCGGCCGAGATTTCCCCCGAGGCCAGCGCCTGCGCCATCGGCAGCGAGCTCGGGTAGAGCCGCGGCTCCTGGGCGGCGAGCTCCCCGAGGAAGTCGTCGCCGAACTTGCCGGCCAGGTAGTTGGTGTAGAAGTCGACAACCGACGGCGAGCCCGGCTCCATCACGCCGATCTTCCCGCCGGCCAGCGCGGGATCGAGCAGGTCGTCGTAGTCGTCGAGGCCGTCGGGGTAGAGGTTCGTGTTCCACCCGAACGTGAGCACGGCGGCCGACGAGACGAAGTGCCCGTCCTCGGACAGGTTGGTGGCGGCGTCGTAGGCGGGCTCGTCGAAGGCGGGGCCGGTGGGGGCCTCGAACCAGCCCTGGCCGCCCTTGTGGTTGGCCCACCCCCCGTCGGCGACGGCCACGATGTCGGCCACCTGGTTGCCGGTGGTGTCCTCGGCGTCGAGCTTGGTCTCGAGGGCGCTGTCGATGTCGCGCACGACGGTGACGGTGATGCCGTACTCGTCCTGGAAGCGGGCGGCCAGGTCGTTGAGCTGGTCGAGTCCCTGGCTCGAGTAGATGGCGACGCTGCCCTCCTCCTGGGCGGCGGCCACGAGGTCATCCCACGCGGCGTCGCCCGCGGGGCCGGCGTCGAGGTTGCGGTCGGCGTCGTCGGAGCTGTCGTTCCCCCCACCGCAGGCGGCGGCCACGACGGCCAACGCCAGAGTGATCGTCACGGCGCTGACGCGCCGTCGGAGCCCAGATCTCATGCGTTCCCCTCGGACTGCTCACCACCCGTTCCGGGCGGTCGGTCGGCGGGGCACTGCTGTCGTGCTGTGTCCCGAAATCATCATGAGATTAAGAGTGACCAGCGACACTGTCAACAGAAACCTGTGACTTCGGTCTTGCTTGACCGATATTTCTCATGAGCTTTATCGTGGCAGCCGAAGGGGGTCCCACCGTGAGCGCGCAACCCGACCTGCAGGAGTACGCCGACTTGGCCGCGACCTGGCTCTCCGCCCACGCCACGCCGCGCCGGACGACCGCCGACGCCGGCGCCTGGGGGGTGGGAAGCGACGACGTGTCGATCTTCCACGACCTCACCGACGACGAGGAGCGGGCCGTCCTCGACCGGGCCATGGCCTGGCAGGTGACGAAGTACGACGCCGGCTACGGGGCCATCGACTGGCCCACCGAGGCCGGCGGCGCCGGGCTCTCGCCCGGGCACCTGCACGCCTTCGAGGAGCTCGAGGCCGGCTTCGAGACGCCGGGGCACCACGAGACCTTCAGCGTGACCCGCAACCTCGTCGCCCCTACGATCCTCGCCTTCGGCACGCCCGAGCAGCAGCGCGACCTCATGCCCCGCTTCCTGCGCACCACCGAGCTGTGCTGCCAGCTGTTCTCCGAGCCGGGCGCCGGATCCGACCTGGCGGGCCTGTCGACCCGGGCCGTACGCGACGGCGACGACTGGGTCGTGAGCGGCCAGAAGACGTGGAGCTCGGGGGCCCGCTTCGCGCAGTGGGGCGAGCTGATCGGCCGCACCGACGTGGACGCCCCCAAGCACGCCGGCCAGACCGCGTTCGTGATCCCCATGGACCTGCCCGGCCTCACCGTGGTGCCCATCCGCCAGATGACCGGCGGCGCGTCGTTCAACGAGGTGTTCTTCGACGACGTGCGCGTGCCCGACCGCCACCGGCTCGGCGCCGTCGGCGAGGGCTGGAAGGTGGCGCTGACGACGCTCGGCTTCGAGCGCTCGACCAGCGGCGCCGACCGGGGCGACCAGGCTGTCGGCGGCTCGTGGGACCAGGTCCGGGCCCTCGCCGAGCACACCGGCGGCACCGGCGGCCCGGTGATGCGCCAGCGCCTCGCCGAGCTCTACACCCTGGACCGCATCCGGGACTTCCTGGCCGTCCGCAGCCTGGCCACGATCCGGGCCGGCGGCACCCCGGGGCCCGAGGCCTCGATCTCGAAGCTGCTCTGGACCCAGTGGATGACCCGGGTCGGCGACGTCACCGCCGCCCTGCTCGGGCCCCGCATCGCCGCCGACTCCGGCGAGTGGGGCACGTACGCGTGGGCCAAGCACCTGCTCGGCGCCCCCGGCTACCGCATCGCCGGCGGCTCCGACGAGATCCAGCGCAACATCGTCGGCGAGCGGGTGCTCGGGCTGCCGGCCGAACCGCGGGTCGACCGCGGCATC
>DASSGC010000707.1:0-8135 GCA_035693765.1 Acidimicrobiales bacterium | reverse complement strand
CGACGAACACCGCAACCAGGGTGCGTCAACGCGTCCGAGCCCGCGTGCGGGTGGCGCAACCGATCAGCCGTGCGGTTCGGCGAGGCCCCCGCCTCCAACCGACCTGCGTTACCGCGCCCCGGACGCAGCCTGCTCGATGAGCGCCGCCACCGCGGCCGGCTGCGAGACGTAGATGGCGTGGCTGCCGGCGGCCTCGACCACCGTCGAACCGGCCCGCTCGGACATGGCGCGCTGCGCCGACGGGGGGATCATCCGATCCTCGGTCGCCACCAGGTACCAGCTCGGCTTCGTCCACCAGGCGGCCTCGGTGATCGACCCGCCGAGGGCGTCGACCCCCCATGGGACCTGCGAATCGGCCATGAACGCCGCCTCCTCGGCCGGCAGGTCGCCGGCGAAAGACGCCGGGAACTTCTCGCGGTCCAGGAACAGGAAGCCATCCGTCGGCGGCAGGATCGGCGGCACCGGTGCGTCCGGCGGCGGATCGGCGATCAGCGTGTTCACCGACTCTCCGGTGTCCGGCGCGAACGCCGCGATGTAGACGAGTGCGGCCACATTGTCGTTGTTGCCCGCCTCGGTGATCACCGCCCCGCCGTAGGAGTGGCCGACCAGGACGACCGGCCGGTCCAGCGCGTCGATGATCCGGCGGGTGGCTTCCGCGTCGCCCCCGAGCGATAGGGTCGGGTTCTGGACGATGCTGACGTTGTAGCCGTCCTTCTTCAGGAGGCGGTAGACGGCCTGCCAGCCGGACCCGTCCACGAACCCGCCGTGGACGAGAACGACGTTGTCAACTCGTGAGCCTGTGTTCATGCCGATCTCGTCCTTCCAATGAAGATGATTCTGGGGACGTTCGGGACGGTCGGCGCCCCCCGGGCCGCAAGCGCACTCGACGCACTACATGGACGAGTCTCCCGTACCCCAACGCGAGCCCTGGCCCATCGTCACCGGAGTTGCCCGCAAACCCTGACCGACCAGTGTCAGCCGAGCCGCCTGTGGCCCTGGCCGACCAAGCCCGCGAGCTGTATGTCGCTGTGGGCGAGCTCGGTGCCTCGTTGAAGGGCGGCGGTGAGGGCGCTGTCGCTGAGGCTGGCGCGGACGCGGGTGGTGATGCGGTCGGTGTCGAAGCGTTCGGCGGGTGGGAGGGGGGCGCCGGCAGCGGCGCGGGTGGCTGTGGCAGCGCCGAGGAGTTGGGCGGCGTGTTCGGGGTCGCCGGCGAGGGCTTCGGCACCGGCGAGGCCTTCGAGGGCGAGCGCGATGGTGCGTGGGTCGCCGATCTTGCGGGCGACGGCGAGGCAATCGCTGTGGAGGTTTCGGGCGGTGTCGGCGTCGCCGCGTTGCTCGGCGATGAAGCCCAGCTCGGACAGGATGAGGGCGTCGGCGACGCCGGTCTCGAGCCCGGTTAGGCGGATGTGGTCGAGCACGCGCTGGAGGTGCCGTTCAGCGGTGTCGAGGTCGCCGTCGCGGCGGGCGGTCTGGCCCAGCCCGACTTCGGCGAAACCGGCCCCGGGTATGTAGCCGTGGTCGAGCGCGAGCCGCCGGGCGTGTTCGTGCAGGGTCTTGGCGCGTGCGGGGTCGCCAGTGACGAGCGCGATGCGGCCCAGCCAGGAGAGCTGGTCAGCGGCCTGGGGCCAAAGCCCGAGCTCTTCGGCCATGCCCAGGCCGTCCTGGTAGAGGCGGGTGGCCCGGTCGTAGTCGCCGGTGGCTTTGGCTTGGGCGCCGAGCCACTCGATCGCCTGCAGCTGGCCCCATCGGTCGCCGAGGTCGCTGAAGAGGGCCAGGCTCTGCTCGCCGTTGCGTCGGACGGCGGCCAGGTCGCCCCGGTTGTGGGCCTGCTTGGCTCGCGTACTGAGGGCGGCGGCGGTCCCCCAGTGGTCGCCGAGGTCCCGGAAGGTGGCCAGGGCGGTGTCGACCAGGGTTTCGCTGGCGGTCAGGTCACCCCAGTCCGACGTGGCGAAGCCGAGGAACCATTGGGCTCGCGCCCGCGCACGCGGCGATGCGATGCCCTCGCAGAGGTCGAGCGCGGCGTGTTGGCCGGCCGCGAGCCCAACTGGGCTGATGGGGTCGCCGACCAGCAGGCTGAATCCAGCCAGCCACGCCATCGCTCGGGTCCGGGCCGATGGCGATGTCGGTGCGCCAGGGTCGATGGCGAGCGCGATCTCCAGCGATCGGCGGGCCTCTCTGAGCCGGCCCCGCAGGAACCAGTACCAGGCGGCGGCGTTGACCAGGCGGAGTGCCAGATCGGCGTCGTGGCTCCGGGTTGCGTTCTCGAGGGCGCGGCGCAGGTTGGCAGTGTCGTGGTCGAGGCGTTCCAGCCATGCTCGCTGGCTGCCGGCGCGGAGCTGGTGTTCGCCTTGTTCGGCCAGCTCTATGTAGTAGTGGCCGTGACGCCGGCGGGTGGTGTCGGCCTCGCCGGCCTCGGCCAGTTGCGAGACGGCGTAGGCGGCGACCGACTCGAGGAGTCGATAGCGGGGCGCCGGACCCGTCGAGATCGCGGTCGCGGAGACCAGCGATCGGTCGACGAGACGTGCCAGTAGCTCGTCGACTCGCGCAGCGTCGAGGCCGTCACCGGGGCAGATCGCGCGGGCGGCGTCGAGATCGAAGCCGCCGGCGTGCGGCCCGAGACGGCGGAGCACGGCCCGCTCGGGTTCGGTCAGCAGGTCCCAGCTCCAGGCGATCACGGCCTGGAGGGTCTGGTGACGGGGTGGGCCACCGCGGTGCCCGGGGGCCAGGGCCCGGAAGCGGTCGTCGAGTCGGGCCGCGAGGTCGTCCACCCCGAGGCTACGCACTCGGGTAGCCGCGAGTTCCAGGGCCAGCGGGATCCCGTCGAGCTGTTGGCAGATCGTGGCGACGGCCGGGGCGTTGGCGGCGTCGAGGGTGAACCCCGGCGCCGCGGCTCGGGCCCGGGCGACGAAGAGCCGCACCGCGCTGAACGTTCGCAGCGCCTCGGGGTTCATGTGAGCGGCGGGATCGGGGATCTCCAGCGAGGGCACGGTCCAGACGACCTCGCCGGCGAGCCGGAGGGGCTCCCGGCTGGTAGCCAGGATGCGCAGCCCGGGTGCGGCGGCGAGCAGGCGTTGGGCTAGATCGGAGGCGTGGTCCACGACGTGTTCGCAGTTGTCCACGACCAACAGCGAGCGCTTGGGGCCCAGGACGGCTGCGAGCTCGTCGAGCCCTGCCGGCTCGCGGACGCCCAGGGTGGTGCTCACCGCGCGGGCCAGAGAGGCGATGCTGTCGTCGGAAGTGCGGCTGATCGACGCCAGCTCGACCAGCCAGATCCCGTCGGGGCAGGTGCCACCCATGGCGGCGGCGGCTTCGATGGCCAGCCGGGTCTTGCCGACGCCGCCCGGGCCGGTCAGCGTCACCAGGCGATTGGCGGCGAGCTGGACCCTGACCCGTGCCAGTGCATCGGCGCGGCCGACCAGCTCGGTGAGAGCGGCGGGCAGGTAGCCCCGGACCCGCGGGAGCGGCGGTGCGGGCAGGTCGAGGGCCGGGTCGTGGCGCAGGATCGCCAGGTGGAGCGCAGCGAGGTCGTCGGTGGGATCGAGGCCCAGCTCCTCGACCAGCCGACCGCGGAGCTCGTCGTAGCTGGCCAGCGCCTCGCTCTGGCGCCCTGCGCGGTACAGAGCGCGCATGTGGGCGGCGCGGAGTCGCTCGCGGAGCGGATGGCGGGTCACCAGGTCGCTCAGCTCGCCGGTGAGCTGGCTGTGCTCGCCGAGGGCCAGGCGGACCTCGGCGTGCTCTTCGAGCGCGACGAGCTGTTGCTCCTCGAGCCGGGTGATGGCAGCCCGAGCCCACGGCTGGTGGTCGAAATCGGCGAACGCCGGCCCGCGCCATAGCTGGAGCGCCTCGGCATACAGGGCCACCCTCGTCCGGGGCTCGCCAGCGGCACGGGCCCGGTCGACCAACGCGGCGAACTCGTCGGCGTCGACCAGACCGTCGGCGCCGGTGCGCAGCAGGTAGCCCGCCGGGGCCGACACCACGAGACCCCGCCCACCTGGTTCGGCTCCCTCCAGCGCGCGGCGTAGCTGGGAGACTTTGGCCTGCAGGGTGCCGATCGGCTTGCCGGGGGGCCGGCCGTCCCACAGATCGTCGACCAGCTGATCGGTGGACACCGGTCGGCCCTCGTGGGCGATGAGGTCGGCAAGCAGGGCGCGCACCTTGGCACCGGGCACGGGGACCTCATCGCCCCCGCTCGTCCACACCGTCAGCGGCCCGAGCACGCCGAATCGCACACCTCGACCATAGGACCGTGTGGTGTGGCCGGTTCACCGAACCGCAAGCCGACCGTAAGGCGAGCGCAAGTGCCCCTCACCAAGCTGCACCGGCGGCACCCGCGAGCAGAGGGAGCGAAGCGACCGAGATGCTGAACGGCAAGAACGCAGTGATCTACGGAGCCGGAGGGGCGATCGGCGGGGCCGTCGCCCGCGCCTTCGCCCGCGAGGGCGCCACGGTGTTCCTCGCCGGCCGCACCGAGGCGACACTGGATCGGGTGGCGGCGGATGTCGCAGCCGCCGGTGGAGCCGCCCACGTGGCGGTGGTCGACGCCACCGACGAACGGGCGGTCGTCGATCACGTGGCCGCGATCGCCGCCACGGTCGGGCACGTCGACATCCTGTTCGACGCCGTCGGCATGCACGACGTCCAGGGCACGCCGCTTGTCGACATGCCTGTCGACGACGTGGTCCTCCCGGTCGTCACCGCCTTGCGGACGCGGTTCCTCACTGCGCGGGCCGTGGCCCGACACATGGTCGAGCAGCACTCCGGGGTGATCATGACGGTCACCGCAGGGCCGGCCCGCGAGGCAACCCCGCACATCGGCGGGTTCGGCGTAGCCTGCGAGGCGATCGAAGGACTGTGGCGCACGTGGGCCGCCGAGCTGGGCCCGCACGGCGTCCGGGTCGTCTGCCTCCGCTCGGCCGGCTCGCCCGACGCGCCCGCCATCGGGGGCATGGCCGCACTGCATGCCGATGCCACCGGGGTGACACCCGAGGAGTTCCTCGCCGGCCTGGGCCGCGGGACCCTGCTGGGGCGGTTGCCGATGCTGGCCGAGATCGCCGACGCCGCGACCATTCTCGCCTCGGACCGCGCCAGTGCTCTCACCGGCACCTACGTCAACGCGACCTGCGGCTCGCCGGTCGACTGATCGACGCTGTGGCGATGCGTCGAGCCTCGCGCCGCGAGTGGATCGCGCTGGCGGTGCTCGCGCTTCCGTGCGCGGTCGTCACCATGGACCTGACCGTCCTCAACCTGGCTGTCCCGGCGCTCAGCGAGGACCTGCACCCCAGCAGCGCCCAACTGCTGTGGACTGTCGACATCTACGGCTTCTTCATCGCGGGGTCGTTGATCACGATGGGCACGCTCGGCGATCGCATCGGCCGCCGACGGCTTCTGCTGGCAGGGGCGGCCGCATTCGGCGTGGCATCGCTGCTGGCCGCCCTGTCGACCAGCCCCGGAATGCTCATCGCGGCCCGAGCCGTGCTCGGTGTCGCTGGAGCGACTCTGGCCCCCTCCACCCTGTCGTTGATCCGCAGTCTGTTCCCCAACGACCATGACCGCACGCTCGCCGTCGGGATCTGGGCGGCGAGCTTCTCCGCCGGCGCCGGCATAGGCCCCCTCCTCGGCGGGGCCCTGCTGGAGCACTTCTGGTGGGGCTCAGTGTTCCTCCCCGCCCTGGGGGTGATGGCGCTGTTGCTGGCACTGGGACCACGGCTGCTCCCCGAGTTCCGCAACCCCGCCGCCGGGCGGATCGACCTCATCAGCGCCGGCCTCTCGCTGACCGCGGTTCTCACCGTGATCTACGGGCTCAAACAGGTTGCGCAGGACGGCTTCGGGTGGTTCCCGCTGCTGGTCGTCCTGGGAGGCACGGCGATCGGCGCCTGGTTCCTGCGACGCCAGCCCACCCTGGCTGATCCGCTGATCGACCTGCAGCTGTTCCGGGCCCCGGTGTTCCGGGCGTCGCTGGCGGTCAACACGACCAGCCTCTTCGTCGACGCCGGGCTGCTCCTGCTGATCGCCCAGTACCTGCAGCTGGTGCTGGGGCAGTCGCCGCTGGAGGCCGGTCTCTGGACCACGCCGGCCGCCGTCGGGCTGATCGCCGGCTCGCTGCTGGCACCGGTCATCGTCCGCCGCATGCCGGCCGGACGGACCACGGCCGCGGGCCTCGCCCTCGGGGCCGCCGGGTGCGCGCTGATCACCCAGGTCACCTCGACGTCAGGCCTGGCCGTGCTGGTCGCCGGGTCGACCGTCATGTCGTTCGGCATCGCGATGGCCGGGACCCTGAGCACCGATCTGATCGTCGGGTCCGCCCCCGAGGAGCGAGCCGGCGCCGCCTCCGCCCTGTCGGAGACCGGCACCGAGCTGGGCACCGCATTGGGCATCGCCATCCTCGGCAGCATCAGCACCGCCGTCTACCGGGTCCAAGTCGCCCTCCCCGCCGACGTCGCCGCGTCGACCGCGCACGCGGCTCGCAACACGCTCGGCGGTGCCGTGTCCGCCA
Source organism: Acidimicrobiales bacterium (assembly GCA_035693765.1). Taxonomy (GTDB): domain Bacteria; phylum Actinomycetota; class Acidimicrobiia; order Acidimicrobiales; family VFJN01; genus ZC4RG19. The sequence goes on along the minus strand of DASSGC010000707.1, from coordinate 1,642 downwards.
GCGAACGGCTTCCCGCCGACCTCGCCGCCCAGCTCCTCGACGCTGCCACCGACGCCTTCACCCAGGCGATGCGCGTGACCGCCAGCCTCGGCGCGGTCATCGCCCTCGCCATGGCGATCGTCGCCGACACCGTGCACCGGCGGCTGCGCCCGGACCGGCCCCAGCCCCCAGACCAGACCACCGACATCGTCGCCCAGGAGGCACCATGACCAACCCCGACACGACCAGCGTCCAGCAGGCCCTCGAACGCAACATCACCGCCATCAACAACCGGGACCTCGAGGGCTACCTGGCCAACCAACACCCGGACATCGAGTTCACGCTGCCCGGTGGCGTCACCCTGCACGGACGCGACCAAGCCCGGGCGTACCTCGAGATGCAATGGGCCGCCTTCCCCGACGGCCAGCTCAGCTTCGGAACCCAGGTCCTCACCGAGGACACCGCAGCCACCGAGGTCGTGTTCACCGGCACGCACACCGGCCCCATGCCCACACCCAACGGCCCGATCCCACCCACCGGCAAGACCGTCACCCTCCACTCGATGTCGCTCCTCCGCATCAAGAACGGCCTGATCGCGTCCGAACGCGTCTACGCCGACCAACAAGAGCTCATCGACCAACTAGGAGACCCCTCATGAGGGCCTGTCGGGAATCTTGTGGAAGTAGATGAGCCGTGATGGTCCACCACCTTCGGGTGGTGGCCGGAGTGGATCATCTGGTGAAGGACAAGAATGACGACACGATGGCCGGCAGCAACGGCCGACCGAGCAAGGCCACGGCGGTCGAAGATCGGCCGCTGGCCCTGACCACGAGCGGGGAGTTCCGGTTGCCTCGACCGAGCTTGGATGAGGAGCTGGCTGAGCAGCCGGTGGCCCGGGCCCGAGAGGTCGCGTGGGATCCTGGACCGAGCAGGCACCGGCGATCGCCGCGGCCCGGCCGGTGATGTCGGACCGGGCCGGCCGGTTGGGTCACCGCCAGGTCGGCCGCTACGGCCGCACCGTGAACGAGGTCGCCGTCGAGCTGGGCTGTGACTGGCACACCATCAACGACACCGTCATCGCCTACGGCGCCGCCCTGGTGGACGAACCCGGCCGGGTCGGGGAGGTGACCGCCGTGGGCCTGGACGAGACGCTGTTCTGCCGGCAGGGACGGTGGCGCACCCAGGCCTGGTCGACCTCGATCGTGGATGTGCGTCGTGGCCGCCTGCTCGATGTCGTCGAGGGTCGCACCGCCGCCGAGCCGTGCCGCTGGCTCGCCCAGCGGGGCCAGGACTGGCTCCCGAGTTCCGCAGTTCGTGGTGACACGAGGGCGTGGATGTGGGGGTCGACCTGGCAGAACGCTGCTTGTGCGTTCGTGCCGAGTGTGTCCACGGGCGCGGTGGGGCCGCCGGGGGGTGTTGTGCCTGGTCAGGCGGGGTGGAGGTGGGTGATCCGCGGTGGCGGATCGATGCCGCAGGCGGCAAGAAAGCCGGCGGCGGTGTCGCTGGGTGGGGTGGTCTGGACGACGGTTCCTGCGGTGCCGGTGAGGGTGACGGCGTGGACGCGGCCCAACTCGGTGGCGATGCGCCGCCAGGTGGTGCCACAGCGGCGTTCGGCGACCCGCACCAGCAGCAGAGCGAGCCAGCACAACAGCACATGGGCGCG
>DASSGC010000706.1:0-4636 GCA_035693765.1 Acidimicrobiales bacterium | reverse complement strand
CAGATCGACCCGTGGCCGGCCGGCAACTTCGGGAACCCCACCGAGGAGGGACGGCGGGTGGCCCGGTGCCTGCCTTACCTGCGGGAGCAGAAGGGCGACAACGGCTACGCCCGCCCGATCGAGGGGCTCCAGGCGCTGGTGGACATGGCGACGGGCGAGGTGCTGGAGGTGATCGACACGGGCCCGGTCCCGATCCCCGAGGACCGCGGCAGCTACTTCGCCGAGGATCACCCGCCCCGGCCCGGCGTGGCGCCGCTGGTGATCGCCCAGCCCGACGGCGTGGGCTTCACGGTCGACGGGCACGTGGTCGGCTGGCAGGGCTGGTCGCTCCACGTCAGCCTCGACCCGCTCGAGGGCATCGTGCTACGGGACGTCGCCTACGGGGGCCGGTCGATCCTGCGGCGGGCGTCGATCAGCGAGATGGTGGTCCCCTACGGCGACCCGACGCCTGGGCACGGCTGGCAGAACGCGTTCGACGTCGGCGAGTGGGGCCTCGGGCGGCTCGCCAACTCGCTCAACAACGGCTGCGACTGCCTCGGCGAGATCCGGTACCTGGACGCCGTCCTGGCCGACGAGCAGGGCGAGCCTGGGACCGTGGCCAACGCCATCTGCCTCCACGAGGAGGACGTCGGCATCGGCTGGAAGCACCACGACCTGATGGGCGGACGCACCGAGGTTCGGCGCCGGCGGCGGCTGGTCGTGTCGTCGATCTCGACCGTGGGCAACTACGACTACGGCTTCTACTGGTGCTTCTACCAGGACGGCTCGCTGGAGCTGGAGGTCAAGCTCACCGGCATCCTGTCCACGGCCGCGGTGGCGAACGGCGCGGCGGACCTGTCGTCGCCGGTCGTGGCGCCCGGCGTGGCAGCGCCGGTCCACCAGCACCTGTTCTGCGCCCGGCTCGACGCGGCGGTCGACGGGCCGGTCAACGAGGTCCACGAGCTGGACGTCGTCGCTCTGCCGGCCGGCGACGGCAACCCGTGGTCCAACGGCTTCACCCCGGTTGCCACCCGGCTGGCGTCGGAGCAGGCGGCGCAGCGGGTCGCGGACCCCGCCCGCAACCGCAGCTGGCGCATCGTCAACCCGGGTGTCCGCAACGGCCTGGGGGAGCCGGTCGCCTACCGGCTGATCCCCCGGGCGATCCCAACCCTGCTGGCCGGCGAGGACGCCAGCGTGACGGCCCGGGCGGCGTTCGCCACCCGCAACCTGTGGGTCACCCCGTACGCCCCCGACGAGCGGCGGGCGGCCGGCGACTTCCCCAGCCAGCACCCGGGCGGCGCAGGGCTGCCGGCGTGGACGGCGGCCGACCGGTCGCTGGTCGGGACCGAGGTCGTGGTGTGGCACACGTTCGGGGTCACCCACGTCCCCCGCCCCGAGGACTGGCCGGTCATGCCGGTCGAGAGCACCGGGTTCCAGCTGGTGCCGAGCGGGTTCTTCGACCGCAACCCGGCGCTCGACGTCCCGCCGCCGGACCACTGCGATGGGTGACGCCCCGCTCGCCTTCGTGTGCGCCATGCCGATGGAGCTACGGCCGCTGACCCGGCCTCTCGGGCTCCGGCGCGCCACGGTCGGCGGCGTCCGGGCCCGGACCGGCACGCTCGACGGCCGGCCGGTGGTCGCGGTCGTCACCGGCATGGGCACCCGCCTGGCGGCGGAGGGGATCGACCGGCTGCTGAGGACCGTGACGCCCCGCCACGTCCTGGTGGTCGGGATCACCGGGGCAGTGGACGACGAGACGCCGATCGGCACGGTGATCCGGCCGGCCCGGGTGATCGACCACGCCACCGGCCGCGAGCACGCCCACGCCCCGCTCAGCCCCGGCGGGGAGCCGGCGGGCGCCCTATGGACCACCGACGTCATCACCCCGGCGTCCGAGCTGCCGGCGCTGCGGCACCGGGGCGTGGTGGCGCTCGACATGGAGACCGCGGCGATCGCCCGGGCCTGCGAGGAGCGCGGCGTCCCCTGGGCGGTGTTCCGGGCCATCAGCGACCGGGCGACGGACGGCAGCGTCGACGACGAGGTGTTCAACATGGCCCGCCAGGACGGCCGCCCGGACCCGGCCGCGGTGGCCCGCTACCTCGTCCGCCACCCGGGCCGCATCCCCGGCCTGGTCCGCATGGGCCGCGACGCCGCCCTCGCCGCCCGCCGCGCCGCAGCCGCCGCCATCGCCGCGGCCCGCACCCTCCCGCCGGACGGCGCCTAGGCGGCCGCGTCGCCGGGGAGGAGGAACTCGACCATTCGGTCGCTGGCCTCGGATGCCCGGCCCTTCCAGGTGACCGTGCCCCGGTCGAGCATGGCGACCCGGTCGCGCAGGTGGGGGCCGTGGGCGACCTGCTGCTCGACGATGAGCAGAGCGGTGCCCTCGGAGCGCAGCCGGGCCAGCTCCCGGTAGATCTCGTCCACGACGATCTGGGCCAGGCCCAGGCAGCTCGTCGGCCACCAGCAGCTTGGGCGCCTCCACGAGCACCCGGGCCAGCGACACCATCCGCTGCTCGCCGCCCGACAGCGTGGCCGCCTGCTGGCCCCGGCGGCGGGCCAGGGCCGGGAACTGCTCGTAGGCCCGGCGCAGGGCGCCCGCCATGCCGGCCCGGCCCATCGACCGGCGGTGGCGCTTTCGCTCGTCCTGTTCATGCACATGGTGGTCGGCGAGATGGCCGAAGTCGTGGGCGATCTCGCACCCGAGTCCTCTGCGCTCGCGCTCGCCCGGCCGTTCCGGGCGTTCGCTCTGGTGGCCCGCCCGGTCATCCGGTTGCTCAACGCCGTGGCCGACGCGGTCGTCCGGTTGGCCGGCGTCCAGCCCGAGGACGAGCTCGCGATGGCCCACTCTCCCGCCGATGCTCGCCCATCCGCATGCCGGTGGCGGCCGCGATGAGAACAGCATCGGCAATCTCGGGATCGGAGGTTGCCATGCGCGCGACGAGCGCAGCGACGTCCTCCTTCGCCGGGGCTGCCCTACAAGTGCCCTGCCGCCCCCTACGAGACGGCGTTCCTGGCCGAGGCGCTGCTGCGGCGTCGCGGCGTGCGCGACCGCGTCCCCATGGACATCTACACGCCCGAGCCCTACCCGATGCCCACCGCCGGTCCCGTGCTCGGCCAGGCGCTCGCCGCCATGCTCGCCGAACGTGGCATCACGCTGCACCCCGAACACAGCGTGGAGCGCATCGACCCCGCCGCTCGCGAGCTCGTGCTGGCCGGCGGCGAACGCGTGGGCTACGACCTGCTGGCGGGCGTGCCGCCGCACCGCGCCCCTGAGGTCCTGCGGGCAAGCGGGCTGGCTGCCGAGACCGGCTTCGTGCCCGCGCCGAAGACCTGAGCTGCAACCGCGACGCGGCGCCCACACGGGACGCACAACATGCCCGGGCGAGGCCCACAGCAACGACGGGAGTGTGCGCCGTTCGGTCGCGACAGAACGACGACCCGTATGCCGTGACGCGTCGCGCCGAGCGCCGAATCGGGTCGCGACGCCCCCTCGAGCCGGCGCCGTTCGGGGACGGGGATCTGCACGGTGATGCTGCCGGAGCTCGGCCGGTTGGCTCCTGGATGGCTACCTCGACCAGCTCGTCGACCTCGACGGGTCAGCGGAACGGCACGGCCACGAGGGCAAGTACGGCCAGGCCCAGCACCAGGCGGTACAGAACGAACGACGCGAACGACCGGGTGCGGACCAGCTTCAGAATCCCCCACACCGCGATGTAGCCGGTGACGGCCGAGGACACAACGCCCCAGCAGAACGCCGCCCGCATGTCCCCAGGTATGCCTCCCTCGGCGTTGAGGTCGACCGCCTTGTAGACCAGCGCGCCGGCCGTGATGGGCAGGCTCATCATGAAGGCGAAGCGGACCGCAGCGTCGCGCCCCAACCCCACATAGCGCCCCAGGTGTCATCGTCACGCCCGAGCGGGACACGCCAGGCTGGAGGGCCATCACCTGCCCCATGCCCATGACCGCCGCATCACGAATCGACACCTCGTCCATGGTGCGCCGGCCCAACACGCCGTCGGCCCAGCCCAAGGCGAGAGCACCCACGATCAGCATCACCGCCACCAACCACACCTGATCAGCGTTCTGCTCGATGGTGTCAGCCAGCAGCGCGCCGAAGACCGCCGCCGGCAGGGCCGACAACACGATGAGCCAGGCCAGCCGGCCGTCCCTGCGCTGCGGGCCGATGATCGCGACCCGGGCGAGCCGGCGGATGTCCGACCAGAAGTAGGCCACCGCCCCGGCCAACGTGCCCAAGTGCAACGCCACGTCGAACGCCTTCTTCAGGGACTCATCGCCCGCGAAGTCGTCCCACCCCAACAGCCACGGCACAAGGATCAGATGACCCGACGACGACACGGGCAGGTACTCGGCAAGGCCCTGCACGATCCCGAGGACCACGGCGTGAAGGATCGACAAAGCCCCAACCACCAGCCCGACTCCGCCCCGGCACCGGTGCGGCGCCGCTAACACAGCATCGTCACCCACCAGGGTCGCTCGCGCAAGCGCGTACGTCGCCCGACGCGAGGCACCGGCCAGCCCGCCAAGGCAGGCCGCCCCGGATCGCCGGGTGATGGTCGCCCCGCGCCGTGGCTCACTGGGCTGTAGCCGCCCTCGACCGCAGGGCGCAGCGGCGGCGGCTTGACGACCGCGCGCATGT
>DASSGC010000705.1:0-2485 GCA_035693765.1 Acidimicrobiales bacterium | reverse complement strand
CGGCGCGCCGCGAGCACGGGTGCCGGCGGGGCCCGGCACGGTCCGCGCGCCGGGCCCGTCGCCCCGCCCGGACTCGTGACCGGTCCGACCCGTAGCGTCGGCGCCCGGGTGCCCGGGCTGGCGTTCCGAACCGGGTCGGTTCCGTCGCGCGTGGCGCGATCGTGCCGACCCGGTTCGCGGCCGGGGTGCCTGGGGCGGGCCCCGGCGCGGTCAGGGCCCGGGCACGGGGACCAGGCCGGTCTCGTAGGCGAGGATCACTGCCTGCAACCGGTCGCGCACGCCGAGCTTCTGGAGGATGCGCTTCACGTGGCTCTTCACGGTCGACTCCTCGACGACGAGCGCGGCGGCGATCTCGGCGTTCGACCGGCCCCGGGTGATCAGGCCGAGCACTTCGCGCTCGCGCGGGGTGAGCGGTTCGACGAGCGGCGCGGGGTCCCGCCGCGGCGGGCCGGGCCGGTCGGCGATCTCGGCGATCACCCGGCGGGTGACCGACGGTGACAGCAACGCATCGCCGGCGGCGACCGTGTGGACGGCGGCGATCAGGTCCTCGGGGCGGGTGCGCTTCAGCAGGAACCCCGCTGCGCCCGCCCGCAGGCCACCGAAGATGTAGTCGTCCTGCTCGAAGGTCGTCAGCATCACCACGCGGGCCGACGGGGCGACCGCCAGCACCTCGCTCGTTGCGGCGATGCCGTCGAGCCCGGGCATCCGCACGTCCATCAGCACGACGTCGGGCCGGAGCGCTGCGGCACGGTCGACCGCGGCGCGCCCGTCGCCCGCCTCGTCGACGACCTCGATGAGCGGGTCGGCCGACAGCACCGCACGGAGCCCGGCGCGCATGAGGTCATCGTCGTCGACGAGCAGCACGCGGACCGGCCCGGCGGTCACGGCGCGACCGCCGGGAGCGGTAGGCGGGCCCGGACCTCGAAGCGGTCGCCGGTGCGCCGCGCCGCACAGCGACCACCGAGCAGCGCGGCCCGCTCGCGCATGCCGACCAGGCCGTGCCCGTCCCCGACGGTCGCGGCGTCCCCGCCGGTCCCGGGCTCCCCGGTGGTCGCGTCGGTCCCGACGGTCGCGGCGTCCCCGGCGGTCGCTACGGTCCCGGTGGCGGCCGCGCGTCCCACCGGGTTGGTGACCGTGACCTCGACCGCCTCGGTGCCGACGTGCAGCACGACGTGCGCCGATCCGCTCCCGTGGCGGGCGGCGTTGGTCAGCGCCTCCTGGAGGATGCGGAACGCCGCCTGGTCGACGGTCGGCGGCAACGGGCCCGGTGGCGGCTCGCCCGGTGCGGCGCGGTCGAGCGTGACGTCCAGGCCGTTGGCGCGGTGCCGGGCGACCAGTGCGTCCGCGGCGGCGAGCCCGTTCGGGGCGGCCAGGCGCGGCCCGGCCGCGGTGTCGCGGAGGGTGGCGACGAGCTCGTCGATCTCGCCGATGGTCTGGCGGGCGACGTCCTCGATCGTCTCCAGCGCCGCCAACGACCGCGCCGGGTCGCGCTCGTGCAGCAGCCGGGCCGCGCCGGCCTGCACGAGGATGACGTTGATGGCGTGGCCGGCGGAGTCGTGCAGGTCGCGGGCGATGCGCATCCGCTCCTCGGCTGCGGTCAGCCGCCGCTCGCGCTCGACCTCGCGGTCCGCCCGGGCGGCACGATCCTCGAGATCGGCGAGCCGCTCCCGCTGCAGGCGGCTGCGATCACCGGCGACCCAGGCCGCCGCCCACCCCAGCGTGGCGATCAGCAGCGGCACCAGCGGCAGCCGGGCGTCCATCAGCCCGGCCCCGACGAGGTGGAGCGAGAAGAACACGGCGACGGCCAACGTGGTGCGCGGCGTCCAGGGATGCCGGGCGTCGCGCGTCGCGGCGAGCAGGTAGAGGGCGATGGTGGGGCCGAGCGGGGGGATCGGCTCGTAGCGCAGCAGCGGGGCACTGGCCAGGGCGCTGAAGACGAACACCGCCAGCGGCGCCCGCCGCCACCAGACGAGCGGCAGCGACGCCACGGCCACCAGCAGCACCCCGGCCACGTCGAGGTCGAGCGATCGGGCACCCCCGAGGCCCGTGCCGTGGATGACCATGACGATGGTGCCGGCGGCGGCCGCCGCGGCGAGGCCGGCGGTGGCGAGCGCCCTCGTCCGGTCGGCGCCGCGGACATCGGCTGTGGGCAGGAGCGACGTGACCATCGCGCCGTCACCGTACCGGCGGCGGGCCGCCCGCGGCTCCCCCCGGGGGAGGAGGGCTCGACCCCTCTCCGGGGGGATCGGAGATCCCCACGGCGGGTGTTCCCCGCCGGACGACCCGTCCGTACGGTCCGGCGGGTGAGAACCGAGAAGATCGATGGACACGAGACCCCACGCCGCCCGGGCGGCCGAACCATGATCGAGGTGCGCGACGTCGTGAAGGCGTACGGCGAGACGCGGGCGCTGCGCGGCGTGAGCTTCCGCGTGCCGGATGGCGGCGTCACCGCGCTCCTGGGCCCGAACGGGGCGGGGAAGACGAC
>DASSGC010000704.1:0-4461 GCA_035693765.1 Acidimicrobiales bacterium | reverse complement strand
CGCCATCATCCAGTAGCCGGCCCCGCTCACGAGGCCGTCGGCCGAGATCTCGACGTAGTACCGGGCGCCGTCCTCGCCGGTGGCGATGCCGTACTGCCGGGTCTTGTACGGCGACTTGTCGTGGCTGAAGCGGACGTCCCGGTAGGGGCGGACCACCTGGAGGGGGCCGAACTCGTCGGCCACCAGCTCGGCCAGCGCCTCGAACGGGGCGCGCACCTCGTCCTCGTACACCGCCTTGTGGGCCTGCCAGAAGGCACGGGTGTTGTCGGCCTCGAGCTGCCGGTAGAAGTCGAGCGCCGCGCCGGACCACCCGCGGAAGGTCTCTGCCATGGCCCGATGCTGCCACCGGCGGGGAGGGTCCGCCGGTGGCAGCAGGGATGGAGGGTGATGATGTGCCGGGCGCTCAGGAGGCGCCGGTGGGCGACAGCTCGTCCTCCGGTGTGCCGGCGCCCGTGTCGCCGACCGTGACCGCCTCGGCGACGGGCTCGGCGTGGCCCTCCACGTCGATGTTGGGCAGGATGCGGTCGAGCCAGCGGGGCAGCCACCAGTTGCGGTCGCCCAGCAGCTCCATGGTGGCCGGCACCAGCAGCATGCGGACGATGGTGGCGTCGAGCAGGATCGCCGCGGCCAGCCCGGTGCCCATGAGCTTGACCGTGCGGTCGTTCTCGAGGATGAAGCTGCCGAAGACGAAGACCATGATCGCCGCGGCGGCGGTGATGACCTTGGCCGTGGCCGCCAGGCCGTCGGCCACCGAGGTGTGGCTGTCGCCGGAGCGGTGCCACTCCTCCCGCACCCGGGAGAGCAGGAAGACCTCGTAGTCCATCGACAGGCCGAACACGATCGCGAACAGCATCATCGGCATCCACGGCTCGATCGGCGCCGGTTGCACGCCGGTGACGTCGCTCAGCCAGCCCCACTGGAACAGCGCCACGACGATGCCGTAGGCGGCGCCGATGGACAGCAGGTTCATGATCACCGCCTTGAGCGGCACCAGCACCGACCGGAACACGACCATGAGCAGCAGGAACGACAGCGCCAGCACGGCGGCGAAGAACCAGGGCAGCCGTGCCGTCAGGTAGTCGGAGAAGTCGGTGCTCACGGCCACGTTGCCGGTGACCATCACGTCGACCCCGGCGGCCGACTCGGCGGGCGGTAGCACGTCGTCGCGCAGCCGGTTGACCAGCTCGGTCGTCCTCTCGTCCTGCGGGGCGCTCGTGGGCACGACCTGCCACAGGGCGGCCTGGGGGTCGTCGGGGTCGTCGAGCCGGGGCTCGGAGATGGAGTGGATGCCCGGATCGGCGGCCACCGCCCGGGTGACGGCGTCGAGATCGGTGCCGTCGGCGCCCGCGGGCAACTCCACGGCCAGCATCAGGGGGCCGTTGAACCCGGGACCGAAGCCGTCGACCAGCAGGTCGTAGGCCTGGCGGGTGGAGGTGTCCTCGGCGAAGTTCGACTCGTCGGAGAACCCGAGGCGCAGGCCGAAGACCGGGATGGCGAGGACGCCGAGCGCCAGCGCGCCGCCGAGGGCCGAGGCCCATGGCCGGTGCTGGATGACGCGGCTCCACCGGTAGGCGACCGTCTCGGTGCGGGGCTTGGGCTCGCGCCGGGGGACCTCCCGCTTGAGCGGCTTGAAGGCGAGGCCGGCGAGCAGCACCACGACGGCCAGCGGCAGGCCGACCATCAGCGGGGCGAGCTTGAGCCCCATGCCGACGAGGGCGATGGCCACCAGGCCGGCGGCGATGAGGCCCCGCCAGCGGGTCCGCTCCACGCGCTCGCCGGCGAAGCCGACCAGTGCGGGCAGGAGCGTGAGCGACGCCGCGACGGTCACCGCCACCACGGCGGCGGCGCCGATGGCGAGCCCCTGCACGAAGGTGACCCCCATGACCAGCATGCCGAGGAGCGAGATGACCACCGTGGTGCCGGCGAACAGCACGGAGCGGCCGGCGGTGTCGACGGCGATGGCGATCGACTCGCGCGTCGTGTGGCCCGCGTGGTGCTGCTCACGGAAGCGCGTGACGATCAGCAGGGCGTAGTCGATGCCGACGCCGAGCCCGATCATGACGCCGAGGAACGTGGCGAAGTCCGGGATGGTGAAGACGTTGCTGAGCAGGCCGATGAGCATGCTGCCGAGGCCGATGCCGAACAGGGCGACGCCCACCGGCAGGCCCATGGCGAGCACGGAGCCGAACGCCACGATGAGGATGACGATGGCGAAGGCCAGGCCGAGGATCTCGGACGACGGTTCCTCGAACTCGGCGAAGATGAACCCGCCCAGCTCGATGTCGAGGCCCTCGATGTCGGGGGCGTCGGCCAGGATCTGGTCGCGGATCTCGCCCGCCCGCGGGAACTCGATGTCCTCGGGCATCTCGATGTTGGCGAACGCGATCCTGCCCGCGTCGCCGCCCTCCGAGGAGATCTGGGCCTCGTTGCCCTCGTCGTAGGGGCTGGCGACCCGGTCGACGTCCGGCGTGGCGGCCACCTCGTCGAACAGGTCCTGCATGGCCGACCGGACCTCGGGGTCGTCGACGCCCTGGTCGGCGCGGAAGACGATCGTTCCGGTCTGCCCGGTCCCCTGGCCGCCGAAGTGGTCGTCGAGGATGTCGATGCCCGTGCGGGACTCGACGTCGGGGAGGTTGAACTCGTCGCGGAAGGCGCTGCCCGCCGCACCGGACACGGCGCCGCCGAGCACGAGCACGGCGATCCACAGCCCGAGGACGAGCCTTCTTCTGTCATGGCACCAGGTGCCGAGTCGCGAGAACACGGGGGTACTGCTCCTGCTGTGAGGGATCTGGGACGTCGAGGTGTGTGACGTCGCGGGGGCCGGGGACTCATCGGTCGGCCGGGTCGGTCGGCCGGGGAGACGGCCGCGGGGAGGGGGAGGGGCGATGTACGGGCGAGGTACGGGCGGGGCGTGACAGCGGGGCCGGGGGCGGCCCGCCAGGCTGCCACGCTCCCGCCCGTGCGGGCGAGGGGTTATCCCTCGAGGGGTTATCCCTCCTCCAGCGCCTTGCCGGTCTCGAGCAGCGACTTGAGGTCGCTGAGCACGTAGGCCCAGCCGCCGCCCGCGTTCTCGACCTCGCCGGCCAGCATCGCGGCGGTCTCCGGGGCGTTCTCGATCTCGTGGGTGACGGTGAGGCTGCTCACGCCCCCGTCGCCCGGCGCGATCTCGAACGTGACGCGGGTGGGGCCCTCGGCCTTGATCTCGTCGCTCCACAGGAACCGCCACGTGTGGACCAGGCGGCGGGGCGGGTCGACCTCGATCACCTCGCCGTCGACGACGGTCGCCGGCATGCCGAAGGACTGCATCTCCTCGGTGGCGTGGCCGAAGTAGTGGCCGCCGGGGCGCAGGTCGTAGTCGGCGACGGAGTGGTACCCGTAGCGCCGGGTCCACTCGGGCCTGGTGATCGCGTCCCAGATGGCCTCCGGGGTCGCCTTGATGAAGACGCGGTACATCTGGGTGGTCTTGGTGCCGGTCGTGGTCGTCATGTCTCTTCCTCCAGTTGGGACTTGAGCTCGGTGAGCGCCGCCATGCGGCGCTCGGTGTACTTGTCGATCCACCGGTCGTGGATGAGCCGGATCGGGACCGGGTTGAGGTAGTGCAACTTCTCCCTGCCCGACCGGCGGGTGATCACCAGCCCGGAGTCCTCCAGCACCTTGAGGTGCTTCATGACGCCGAAGCGGGTCATCTCCACCTCCGACTCGAGCTCGGTCAGGGTCCGGCCGTCGCGGGCGAACAGCCGGTCGAGGAGGAGGCGTCGGGTCGGATCGGCGAGCGCCTTGAACACACGGTCGTCGTCGCTCACGCCCGCAGGATAGGTGACCAAAAGGTCACATGTCAACGGCTCGTCGAAAGGGTCCCGGGCACCTCCGTCACAGTGCGGGCCGCGCTCCGCACGGCACGGATGGAGAAGCGCGCGGAGGTGATCGGCTATGCTTCGGAGCGCACTCCATGTCCGGCGGTGGGGCATGTACGCCTGCAGGCCGTGTCCGTGTTGGCGTAGTGTGCAGCCACGGCTGGTGTCCGGAGGGCGGCGATGATCAGTCCCTATGTGCGTCGCTTACGACTTGCGAATGAGCTCAAGTCGCTGCGCGCCGAGGTGGGTCTGACCCATGAGCAGCTCGCCAAGCGTATCGGGCAGAGCCGGGCCCAGATCTCGCGGCTGGAGAACGGTCACGTCGTCGACCAGGACGACGTCATGAAGATCCTCGACGCCATCGGCGTCGACGACGAGCGCTGGACCGAGATCGTCACGATCACCCGCGAGGCCGGCGAGCGGGGCTGGTGGGAGTCGAACCGGGCCATGGGCGAGCGCCAGGCGCTCTACGCCAACCTCGAGGCCGGGGCCCGGACGATCCGCGAGTTCCAGATGACGTTCATCCCGGGCCTGCTGCAGACCCCCGAGTTCACCCGGGCCCGCAACGAGGCCGACCGGGTGGCCGGCACCGTCACGTTCAACGCGG
>DASSGC010000703.1:0-5980 GCA_035693765.1 Acidimicrobiales bacterium | reverse complement strand
TACGGCGTTCGGAGGGTGTAGCCGACACCGCGGATCGTGTGGAGCAGCGTCGGCTCGGACCGGTCGATCTTGCGACGCAGGTACCCGACGTAGGTCTCGACCACGCCGCCGTCGCCCCCGAAGTCGTAGTGCCACACGTGGTCGAGGATCTGCGCCTTGGACAGGACCCTCCCCTGGTTCATCAGCAGGTAGCGCAACAGGTTGTACTCGGTCGGGGAGAGCGCTGCCTCGACACCGGCCCGGGACACGCGGTGCGCCTCGTCGTCCATCTCCAGGTCGGCGCACCGCAGCACGGAGCGGTCCTGGCGGGCCAGGCCGGAGCGTCGGAGCACGGCGTGCACCCGGGCGACGAGCTCCTCGAGGCTGAACGGCTTCACCAGGTAGTCGTCCCCGCCGAGCGTCAGGCCTCGCACCCTGTCCTCGGTCGAGTCCTTGGCCGTGAGGAACAGCACCGGCGTGTGGTGACCCCCCGTGCGCAGCCGGCGGCACACCTCGAACCCGTCGAGGTCGGGCAGCATGACATCGAGGACGACGAGATCGGGTCGCGTGCCCTCGACGGCGTCGAGGGCGGCCCGACCGTTCCCCACGGAGACGACCTCGAATCCGTTGTGACGGAGAGCGGCCTCCAGCATCGATCGGAGGTTGTCCTCGTCGTCCACGAGGATCAGTCGTTCGCCGGTCATGTGCTCAGGATGGACGCCTCTTCTGTGAGTATGCCGTGAGCGAGCTGTGAAGGCCCGGCGACAGCCGGTCCGGCGCTGCGGCGACGACCGAGACCACCGCGGCCGGCGACACCGCCTCGACGGCCACCGACGCGAGCTCCGTGGTCGACGCCAACACGGCCTCGGTCGCCGAGCTCACGGCCGCGTTCGAGGCCGCCGGCATCCCCGAGGCCGCGCGCTGGGCCCGCGAGGTGGACGAGTACCGCCCGTACCCCACCGACGACCCGAGCTTCGCCAAGCTCCGCGGCGAGCTGGGCAAGTACAACCCTCCGACGAGGTGGCCGACGGGCCGGCGCGCGTGCTGGCGCCGGCGATCTACGCGTACAGCGCCGCGGTCGTCTGGCTCGCCGTCCTGCTGTCACCGGCCCCCCGGCCCCCGCCACCGGCCCCTCGTCCCTGCGACCCGGGTGATCCCGCGCCCGCCGCGAGCCCACGGAGGGACCGGCTCCCCCTCCGCCGAGGACCACCGGCCCTAGCGGCACGACGACCCGGAGCCCCACGCTGAGCCCGTGATCCCTCTGACGACGGGTCAACCCCACGCCGAGCGCCCCCCTCCCCCCGTTCCGAGCGGCGACGCGGACGGCGGCGCCCCGCCCGCCGGCTCGCCCTGGCCGGCGCGGTCCCGCCGGCGCTTCGGCGCGTTGATGCTCGTCCTGTCGCTGATCGCGGGCGCCGTGGCCGGGGGCGTCGTCGCTCGAGTCGTGGAACCGTCGCCGTCCCCGACGTCGACGACCTCCGGCGGAACCGTCGGCACGGCGCCCGGCAACCCGGTCGACCTGTTGCCCGCCGTCGTCGCCGGCATCACCGGCTCCGTCGTGGCCATCGAGGTCACCGCCACCGCGGGTGGGTCGCCCGGCCAGGCGCAGACGACCACGGCGGCCGGCTCCGGCTTCGTCCTCGCTGCCGACGGCCTGATCGCCACCAACGCGCACGTCGTGGCCGGCGCCGACGACATCACGGTGCGGTTCGCCGACGGTGCCGAGGTGGCGGGTGCGGTGGTGGGGACGGACGCGAGCGAGGATCTCGCGGTCGTCGCCGTCGACCGGGACGACCTGACCCCGCTCACGCTGGCCACCGACCATCCCCCGGAGGTCGGCGACTTCGTGATCGCCGCAGGCAACGCCCTGGCGCTCGAGGGGAGCCCGACCATCACCGTCGGCATCGTGTCCGCCCTCGGGCGCACGGTCACCCTCTCGGACGGCTCCGTCCTGCGCGACGTGATCCAGACCGACGCCGCCATCAGCTCCGGTGACTCCGGCGGGCCGCTCCTCTCGGCATCGGGCGCGGTCATCGGCATCAACACGGCCGGGGCGTCGAGCGGCGACAGCGCGACGGTCGAGAACATCGGCTTCGCCATCCCGATCATCCGGGCTGCACCCATCCTCGAGGAGCTCGCCGCCGGGGCCTGATCCGGCCGCGGGGCCGCACCGCGATCGGAACCCCCGCTCCGGGCACTCGGCGCGCCGGGCGTGCCGCGGCCGCAGAGGCGCGCGTCGAAGCGCCCGGGGCGGGGGCCACCTCCAGGCGCTCCGACGACCGGACGAGGACCGGTTAGCGGTGGCCTCCCTCTTCGGTCCCGGTGACGTTGAAGTCCTCGTCCATCTTGACGGTGATCGGCTTCCCGTCCGCGTCGGTCATGTGCGCCTCGTAGGCGTCGCCCTCGGCGTCGGTCTCGACCCGCTGGATCGTCCCGTCCGGCACCGCCTCCTGGGCGGCGGCCTCGGCCTTGTCGGCGGCCTCGCCGGTCAACAGCTCCTCGGCGGTGCCGTCCTGGCCGACGTGCCCACCCTTCGAGGGGTCGACGTCGCCGTGATCGTGCCACGGGCGCGACTCCGGAGCGCTGGTGGACGGATCGTCCTCCGTCTGTGACGGGCTGTCCTGCGCTCCGGCTGCGCCGACGAGGGTCGCACCGAGGGCGCCCCCGGCGAGGGTCGTCGCCACGAGGGCGCCGCCGATCACGCCCTTTCGGATCAGGTTCATCGCACCTCCTGGATCGGTCCGAGCTCTTCGGACCGGGACCAGCATGGGTGCGCCACCTGGGAGGCAACCCGACCGCAGACCGTGAACTTCCTGAGAGCGTGCCGCCTGTTGCGCATCGCCGACCAACGCCCACGTGCCGTCGTCCTGCGGAAGCAGCGACGCGTGGGTGTGACACGGCCGGGTCGCGGCCGGCTCATGGTCGTCCCAGCGGGCGTACACGCAGTGACCGGGCTTCGCCGTCGGTGACCACCGCCGACCGTTGGAGCGATGACCAGCTCGGCTGGCTCGACGACGTCGTCAACTGGCGAGGAACTCCTCCAGCACTGGGACGATCGCCTCCGGGACGAGGTCGTGTCCCTGGCCTGCCAGCGTGCGCCGCCGGGCGTCGGGGAGCGTCTCGACGAGCGCGTCCGCCGCGCCGTGCATGAGCGGCGGGCTCAGCTCGCCGTCGAGCACCAGCGTCGGCACGGCGACCGAGGCGACCAGATCCGTCGGGAAGCCGAGGTCGCCGACGAGCGTCGCTTCGTAGACCAAGGTGTGGGCGATAGCCTCGAGCGCGGGGCGGAATGGCGCTTCGCGCATCTGCACGACGATGTCGTCGGGGATGCGAATGGCCTCGCGCTGGTAGAGCTCGACCGCCTCGCCCCGCCGGCCTGCGGCCGTTAGTTCGGCGAGCTGATCGACGAAGCCCGCCGGAAGTCCTGGATGGCTGTCGTCGACTGCGAACGGGGCGTCGTACAGCGCGAGCTTCGTGATGCCTGAGCCGTGCGCGGCCGCCTTCAGGGCCAGGGTGGCCCCAGAGGAGAAGCCGAACACCGCGGCCGATCCTCCGGCCTCCGCGATCACCGCGTCGAGATCCTCGATCTCGCGCTCGACCGCGTACGGCAGCGTGTCGCCGCTGTCGCCCCGCCCGCGGCGATCGACGTTGAAGACGGTGAAGCGGTCCTGCAGGGCAACGGACAGCGGCTCGCTCGTCGACCGTGTGTTGAACGCGCCGACGACCATGACGATCGGCGGACCCTCGCCGTAGCGGTCGTAGGCGATCGTGGTTCCGTCGGCCGAGCTCGTGGTGTGCATGGCAAGGCTCCTCTCGCAGTTCCTCCGACCGACGCGTGTCGTCGGGGGGTTCGGACGTGCCTGAGACGCACCGTTGCGTGGAAACTCATCGATCGGCCTGATCGACGGCGCAGGACCGGGCTCGGGGCACCGGCGCGAGTCACGCGGGGATGGGCAACAGGTCGGGCTCGACGATCGATGTCCGAGCCGCGTCGGACCAGAGTGTCTCCGCGCGGTAGTGCCGCAGCGCCAGGTTCTTGTCGAGCAGCGCCGGGTGTCGGTCGAGGAGGTCGCCGATTCCTGCTGCATCGCACCGAGACTGCGCATGAGCGACAGTTCGAGCCCAGAACGTGGTGAGCGTCTCGTGATACCGGTCGGCCATGCCGTGCCTCGCGGCGAGGTTGGAGAGCAATGCGGCAGCGCGATCACGACTGGCCGTCCGGCCGAGACGTGTCGTGAGTATCCACATCATCCGCAGGTGGTCGACGTGACCGAGGTGCGCCAGCGGCCCGATCGCGTCATCGCTCGACTCGGCGCGAACGCCGGCCGCGACTTCGAGGGCAGCGAGGAACTCGTCATCCGTCATCAGAAGCCTCCTGCTCGATGGCGGCGAGCACCGCCATGCAACCAGCGAGATCGCGCTCGGTGACCGAGGATTGGACCCGCTGCTCGAGCTCGAGGAGCACATCCGCGAGGGACACCGCGGCACGCTTGCCGGCCGCCGTGAGATGCACCTCCTTCGAGCGCCGATCACGCGTGACGCGTCGAGCGACGTAGCCCGCGGCCTCCAGCCGATCGATGACGTTCGTCAGCGTCGACGATCGGAGCCCGAGCTGCCGATGAAGGCCTCCAGGCGTGGCCGGCCCGCCGTGCAGGTGGACCAGGACGTGCGCCTCTGCCCGTCCCACGCCGACCCGCTGGGCGGTCGCATCGAGATGCCCCGACACGCGGTGGGCGGCCTGCCTGATCGCCTCGAGCAACATTCCGATATCGTATCATACGAGATCGTACTACTGCACCGCACTTCAGAAGCCGTGCACGCCGGGTCCGGAGGTCATCGTGGATGCTCGCTTGGATCTTCTGGCAACCCCCTCGCACGCAAGCCGGCGTTCTGCGAGCTATCGACGCCTCGGCTCGGGGCCGCGGTTGCACTGCTGTTCCTCCAGGGGTGGCGGGTGTCGGAGGTGCTCGGCCTCGCCTGGGAGGACGTCGACCTCGACGCCGGGACCGCGCGTGTCCACCGGGCATCGGTCTACGTCGACGGGCGTGGGCAGCAACGCGGGCCGCCCAAGACGGCCGGCGCGCACGGCGAGCACTGGCTCATGCCGACCACGGTCGCCCTGCTGCGCAAGCGGCGCGAGACGCAAGACGACGAGCGCGCAATCGCGCCCGTGTGGGAGGCCCGGACCTACGGCGGCGAGCCGGTGAGCCTCGTGTTCACCACACCCACCGGCGGGCTGGTGCTGCGCCAGACGATCGCCAAGGTGGTGAAGCAGGCCGCGAGGACGGCCGGGATCGCCGCCGGACTCGGGACGCATGCCGGGCAGCGGACCGTGGTCACGACGCTGTTCGTGGACGGAGACGAGGCGCTGGAGGACATCGCACACTTCGTCGGCGATGGCCTGCGCCAGCTCGGGTGCAGGTCGTACGCTCGAATGCGAGCCGTGAGTGACCGCGCGTCTGCTCGGCGTCCCATGCGATCTGGCACGTGTGTGGCACGGCCACCGGCCGGAGCGCCGCCGCCCCGAACGTATAGGGATGCAGTGTTGTGCCTGAACGCTGCTGGCGGCGGGGGTGACCTGGGAAACAGTCGCCGGCGATCGCCCGATCAAGTCTCGAAGAAGACGAGCCCGCAGTCACTACAGCGGTGCCCACGGGCCGCGCCGACGTCCATGAACGCCTTGTCCAACAAGCGGGATGCCCGGTTGACCGGCCGCCATCGTTTGAGTTCGCCACCGTTCCACCAGAGCGAGGTCGAGGCTCCGCCGGCAGCCACGACGAACCCGCCTTCGGCTGGCTCGCCACAACGCACGCACGGCAACGTCTCGGGGGCGTCCCTGAACCGCCGTCGTCCGCCCCTGCCCCCGTCTTCATCAGTTGATGGGCACACGAAGCCCCGACATGGCCGCGATGACCTGGGACAATGGCCGCTTGTGCGCTTGTACCGCGTGTGTCCACGTCGACGGCGAAGCCATCGGGACGTTTTGCCTGGTCACGGCGCC
>DASSGC010000702.1:0-10084 GCA_035693765.1 Acidimicrobiales bacterium | reverse complement strand
GCCGGGCGTCGTCGACCGCGGCCGCCGAGAGGGCGAACGACCGCGCCGGGTTGCGCTCGTAGTACACCGCGTCGGCGAGGGCGCCGAGGAGCGCCGCACGCTCGGCCGTCGGTGTGTCGTCCAACCCCGAGAGCACCCGTTCGAGCGCCTCGATGAGCGGCCGGTTGACCTCGCCGTACGGGCTCGGCTGCCACAACGTGGTCGCGGCCAGGGCACCGGCCGCCCGCCGCACCGCCGCGGGATCGCCCATCGCCTCGCCGACCGAGATCGCGTCGAGCAGCACCTCCTGCGAGCCGCCGACGTCGTCGGCCCGCCGGCGGGCCTGGCCCAGCTCGACGAGCACCTCGAACCGCGCCCGTCGGTCGCCGGGACGGGCCAGGTCGACCAACGCGCTCGCCTCCGCCCAGTACGACGCGGCCACCTCGAACGCCGCCCGGTCGTCCGCGGCGCGGGCGGCGCGCCGCGCGTAGTCGAAGGCCCGGGGCGCGGCACCGGCCAGCACACCCTCCCTCGTGTGGTGCACGAGCGCTGCGAGGTAGTCGTCGAGCGTTGCCGCCCGCAGCACCTCGATCGCCTCGACCACCGCCACGTGCAGCCGGGCTCGGCGGGCCAGGCTCAGCTCGGCGGCGAGGGCGTCGGCCACCAGGGCGTGGGCGAAGCGGAGCCGCCCCGGGCCGCCCCGGTCCTCGATCAGCAGCCCGGCTTCGACCGCCGGGTCGAGCGCGTCGAGCGCGTCGGCCACCGGCAGGCCGGCCATCCGAGCCAGCAGGTCGAGCTCGATCGTGACGCCGAGGATCGACGCCATGGCCAGCAGGTGCTGGGCCTCGCCGGGCAACATGCCGACCCGCCGGCGCACGACGTCGAGCGCCGCCGCCGGCACGCTGGCGCGCTCGGCCGCCGAGACGTCGGACAGCCGGTCCTGCTGGGCGAGCAGCTCCACGAGCTCTCCTACGAAGAACGGGTTGCCGCCCGTCCGCGCGTGCACGAAGCGCGCCACCTCGTCACCGGCGTCGGTCTCGCCGCGCCGGTCGAGCCAGGTGGCGACGTCGGTGGGCGTGAGACCGCTCAGCTCCACGCGCCGGAACCCGGGCTGGCGTGCCAGCTCGGCCAGGCAGGCGACCAGCGGCGGCGGGGCGTCCGGGCCCGTGGGCCGGACCGTGGCGAGCAGGACGACCGGCAGCGACGGCAGCGCGCCGGCGATGAACTCCAGCATGCGCAGCGACGAGGCGTCGGCCCACTGGAGGTCGTCGACCACGATCGCCAGCGGCCGGACGGTGGAGCGCAGCGCGGCGACCATCGCACTGTGCAGGGCGAGGCGGTCGGCCGCCGGGTCGATCGCCCCCACGCCCCCGCCGGCCGAGCTGACGCCGTCCCGGGCGGCGGCGCCGATCGCCTCGGCCTCGACGAGCTGCTCCGCGACCTGCCGGTAGACCCAGAACGGGGCGGACGATGCGCTCTCCTGGCAGCGGGCCCAGGCGACGACGTGGTCCCCGGGCGCCAGGGCCGCGACGAGCTCCTCGACCAGGCGCGTCTTGCCGATGCCGGCCTCGCCGCCGACGACGACCGCCCGGCCCTCGCCCGCACCGGCCGACCGGGCCGCGTCGAGCAGCACGTCCAGCTCCCGGGCCCGCCCGATCAGGCCGACCGGTCCGGCCGGGTGCTCGCCGGGCGGCGCGGCGGGCGGCGCCACCGCGGGGCCCGCCGGCTGTGGCCCACCCGCGGCCGCAGGTGCCGGCGGCACGGCGGGCGGCACGGCGGGCGGCACGGGGGAGGCGAGGTGCGGCGCGTGGGCCAGGATGTCGGATTCGAGCCGGCGCAGGTGGGGCCCGGGCTCGACGCCGATCTCGTCGGCCAGCGTCCGGCGGGCCTCGGCGAGGGCCCGCAGGGCGTCGGTCTGGCGACCGGCGCGGTAGAGGGCCAGGGCCAGGTGCCCGCGCAGCCGCTCGCGGAAGGGGTGGGCGGCGACTGCCGCCTCCAGCGGACCGATCAGCTCGCGGGCCTGGCCCAGGGCGAGCTTGGCCTCGAACGCCCCGTCGAGCGCGTCGGCGTGCCCGGCCTCGACGCGGGCCGCCGCCTCCATCACCCACGGCTCACCGCCGAGCCCGGGGAGCAGCGGGCCGTGGAGCGCCAGCGCCGCGTCGTAGCGCGCCGCGGCCGTCGCCGGGTCTCCACCGGCCAGCGCGGCCGCCGCGGCCGCCCGCAGGTCGTCGAAGCGGGTCAGGTCGACGGCCGACCGCTCGGCCACCAGCCGGTAGGCGCCCGGCTCGGTGACGAGCACCGTGTAGTTGCCGCCCGCCCGGTGGTCGGGTTCGAGGGCGCGGCGCAGCTTGGACACGTAGGCCTGGAGAGACACCTCGGCCCGGGGTGGGCCGTCGCCGTTCCACACGTGGTCGACGAGCACGTCGACCGGCACCGGCGCCCCGGCGTGGAGGACCAGCACAGCGAGCACCGCCCGCTGCTTGCGGCCGCCGAGGTCGACGGGCTCGCCGTCCCGCAGGACGGTCGGGCCGCCGAAGAGCCGGTACTGCAGTAGAGGGTCGGAGGGGCTCATCGCCAGCGGACCAGCGTACCGGGCACCCGGGCGACGCCCGGCGCGCGCCGGCGCCCACGGGGTGTCGCGATCGGGCGGACCGGGACGGCGGTGCGGCCGGGCGACCTCGATGGGGGGAGTCGTCGGGGTCATGACAACATGACGTCCGACGGGCCGCGTTCGTGACATCCGGTCAGCCACGCCGCGGGCCGTGCTCGACCGCCTGATCCCCGTCGACTACGTCGCCTGCACGATGACCGTCGACGAGCTGTACGACCAGACGCCCGGACCGAGCGCCGGGTCGCACCTGGCGCGACGGGCATCGTGAGCGACGGGCAGGCGCCGCCGGCGCTGCGCGACCTCCACTACTGCTTCGAGGGTGCGGTCCCCGCGGTCATCGCCACGGTGGCGGCCGACGGCACGCCGAACGTCACCGACCTGTCGAAGGTCCGGCGGGTGGACGACGAGCGGGTCGCGCTCTCCAACCAGTTCTTCTCGAAGACCGCCCGCAACCTGGCCGACAACCCGCGGGCCAGCGTCCTCGTCCTCGATCCCTCCAGCTACGACCAGTACCGCCTGACGCTCGTGTACGAGCGCACCGACCGGCGCGGCCCGGTGTTCGAGCGGCTGCGCGACGACCTCGACGTGGCCGCCGCCCTCGAGGGCATGCAGGACGTGTTCAAGCTGCGGGCCGCGGACATCTACCGGGTGGTGCACGTCGAGCAGGTGCTCGCCGCCGCGCACGCGCCCGGCGGGACGGTCACGCCCCGGGCGCCACACCGCCACGACGCCGTCGACGCCGCCCGGGTCGCCGAGCTCGGCGCTCGCCTGAGCCGTTGCCCGGACCTCGACACGCTGGTCGACGCGACCGTGCACGGGCTGGCCGAGCTGTTCGGCTACGAGCACTCGCTCCTCCTCCTCGTCGACGAGCAGGGGACCCACCTCTACACCATCGCCAGCCACGGCTACGCGGCCGAGGGCGTCGGGTCCGAGGTGGCGGTGGGCGAAGGCGTCGTCGGCATGGCCGCGGCCCGCTGCGCGCCGGTCACGGTCGGCAACCTCCGCCAGGTGACGAAGTACTCCCGCACGGTGCGGCGCTCGTACGAGGACCGCGGCGAGGTCGCCCCCGGCCGTGAGGTCCCCGTCCCCGCCCTGCCCCGCCCCCAGAGCCGGGTCGCCGTCCCCGCCATGGCCCTCGGGCAGCTCGTCGGCGTGCTGATGATCGAGAGCGACGAGCAGGTGGCGTTCGGGCCGTCCGACGAGGCCGTGCTGACGATGGCGGCCGCGCTGGTGGCGAACGCCATCGAGATCGAGCGGGCGCGCGAACGGGCCGCGGACGTGCCCGCCGGCGGCGGCGCGGTCGCGCCCGTCGCACCGGCGCCCGCAGACGCGACGCTGGTCCGGTTCTTCGCCGTCGACGGCAGCACGTTCGTGGACGGCGACTACCTCGTCAAGGGCGTGGCGGGCCGCATCCTGTGGTCGCTGCTCCGCCACCACGACCGCGACGGTCGCGTGGAGTTCACCAACCGCGAGGTGCGGCTCGACCCCAGCCTCGAGCTGCCGGAGCTCCGCGACAACTTCGAGAGCCGCCTCATCCTCCTGAAGCGGCGCCTCGACGAGCGGGCCGCGCCGGTCCGCATCGAGAAGACGGGCCGCGGCCGGTTCCGGCTGGCGGTGGGCGCGCCGCTGCGGCTCGACTGCGTCGGCTGCGGCGACGCCGGCTGAGCGACCGCCGCCGCGACGGCAACGATCCCGAGGCGCCCGACAACGGCGCCACCGCCGACCCTCTGGGCGGCGAGGGGCGCGTCTACTTCACGAGCGCCGACGGTCACCTGTTCGAGGTGACCGTCGGGTCGCCGGCGATCGACCACCCGGCGGGCTGACGGCCGGCCTCGTCGCCTCCCGCTACGCCCCGCCGAGCCGCAGGACGATGAGGTCCACGCGATCGACGACCGGCGTGGGACGGGTCTCGGCCTCGGCGTCCCGGCGCAGCGCGTCGAGTCCGGCGGCGAAGTCGTCGTCGATCGCCGCCAGGGTGGAGTCGGCCCGCTGGCACGTGCGCTCGTAGAGGCTGCGCAGGCTCGTCGCGGTGACCTGCGCCACCTTGGTGGCCGCGATCTCGACGAAACCCGCCCCGCGGAACGCGTCCACGATCGTCCGCCGGGACGGGAAGCCGTCCGCCACCGCACCGGCCGCCGGGAAGTACCGGTAGATGGCGAAGTCCCGGCTGGGGGCGTTCCCGTCGCCGTCGCGGCCCGTCGCGCCGCGCAGCATCACGCTGGCGCCGGGCCGCATCACCCGGGCGAGCTCGCCCGCCGCCCGTGCCAGGTCCGGCACGTGGTGGATCACCTGGGACAGCCAGGCGGCGGCGACCGAGCCGTCGCGCAGCGGGATCGCCTCCGCTGCACCGACGGCGACGTGCACCCCCGTTGCGCCCTTGTCCCGGGCCTGCTCCGCCATGGCCGCGGCCGGCTCGACGGCCACGACCGGCGCCCCGGCCCAGGCGACCAGGTGCCCGCTGAACCGGCCCGTGCCGGACCCGAGGTCGAGCACGGGGCCGGCCGGGTGCCGCGGCAGGAACGGTCCGACCGCCGCAGCCCAGGCCTCGACGGCCGCCGCCTCCAGCGCTCGTCCCCGGTCGTAGGCGCCGGCCATCCGGCCGCTGTAGTCGGTGCGGGCCACGCAGCCAACGTAGGAGCGGGCGGCGCACCGGCCCAGGGAGTTTCCCCCTTGCGGTCCTCGTGCGCGCGGCCCGGTCGGGGGCCGGCCGTGTCGGCTCGCCGGGCGGGTCAGGCCTCGGGCACGGGCTGGGGCGGCGGCGGGCCGACGTAGCGGGAGCTGGGCCGGATGATGCGGTTGTCGGCGTGCTGCTCCAGGGCGTGGGCGCACCAGCCGATGACGCGGCTGGCGGCGAAGGTCGGCGTGAACAGGTCGCGCGGCAGGCCGCAGCGGTCCATCACCACCGCGGCGTACCACTCGATGTTGGTGTTCAGGGCCCTCCCGGGCTTGAGCTCGGCCAGCGTCCGCAGGATCTCGGCCTCGACCTCGGTGGCCAGCGCGACGAGATCGCCACCCAGACCCTCGGCCACGCTGCGCATCATGGTGGAGCGCGGGTCGGCGGTGCGGTAGACGGCGTGCCCGAACCCCATGATCCGGTCGCCGGCGGCCACCGCGTCGCGCACCCACGCGGCGCTGCGCTCCGGCCGGCCGATGGCGTCCAGGGTGTCGAGGGCACGGCTGGGCGAACCGCCGTGCAGCGGGCCCGACAGCGACCCGAGGGCGGCCACCACGACGGCACCGAGGTCGGCGCCCGTCGATGTGACGGCCCGGGCGACGAACGTCGACGCGTTGAAGCCGTGGTCGACGCCGAGGATGAGGTACTGCTCGATCGCCCGCGCCCGCGCCGCGGCGGGCTCGGCGCCGTCGATCATGTAGAGGTAGTTCGCGGCGTACGGCAGGTCGTCGCGGGGGGCGATCGGCGCCAGCCCGTGCCGGACGCGGTGGACGGCGGCGATGATCGTCGGCACCGCGGCGCTCAGCCGCAGGGCGTCGGCCCTTAGCCGGTCGCGCGCCACGTCCAGCGACGCGGGCACGTCCTCGACACCGGCGAGGAGCGAGATGGCGGTCCGCAGCGCGGCGACCGGCGCCGGCGTGTGCGCCGCGATGTGCGGCAGCGCGTCCAGCACCGCGGGCGGGAGGGCGCGGAGCGGGGCGACCTCGGCGGCGAAGGCGCGGCGCTCGCCCGGCGTGGGCAGCGTGCCGTCGACGAGGAGCTGCCAGACGTCCTCGAAGGTGCGCTTCGCCGCCAGCTCGGGGGCGGCGTACTGGCGGTAGTGGTAGAAGCCCTCGCCGCCGCGCACGTCACCGAGCGACGTCTCGGCCACGACGACGCCCTTCAGCCCGGGCGGCGCGGTGGCGGCCGTCTCGCCCGCGGGCCGGAGCTGGGCGAGCGCCATGAGGTCGCGCAGCGACACGATCCCCTTGAGCTCGTCGCCCACGACGACCGGGATGTGGCGGTAGCCACGGTCGGCGAGCTGCTGCCAGGCCTGGTCGATCGACGTGTCGGTGGCGACGCACTCGGGGTCGGGGGCCATCCAGTCCCGCACGACCGCGGTCGCCGGGGCGGTGCCGGCGGCGGTGGCCCGCAGCAGGTCGCGCTCGGTCACGATGCCGACCGGGCGGTTGCCGTCGACGACGACCACCGCACCGATGCGGTGCTCGTGCATCCGGCGCGCCGCCGCCTCGAGCGTCTCGTCCGGCCCGGCCGTGACGACCGGCTCGGTCATGGCGGTGGCGACTGTGGGGGTGGTGGGCATGTCGCTCCTTCCGTTCCCCCGATCCAAGACCCCGTCCCGATTGATCGTCAAGGTTGATCGCATCAATCTATGATCGAGTCGTGTCCGCCGATCGCTGGATGACGTCCGAGGCCGCCGCCGCCCGTCTCGGCGTCAAGCAGCAGACGCTCTACGCCTACGTCAGCCGCGGCCTGGTCGGCAGCGAGCCCGTCCCCGGCACGCGGCGCAGCCGGTTCCTGCGGTCCGACGTCGAGCGCCTGGCCGCCCGGCAGCGGGCGGGCGGGCGGTCCGGCGGGCTGGAGGTCGTCGTCGAGACCGACCTCACCCTGCTCGATCCCGCGGGCGCGCTGTACTACCGGGGCTGGAACGTCGAGGACGCGGTCGCCGCGGGCGCATCGTTCGAGGAGGTGGCGGGCTGGCTGTGGAGCGGCGACCGGTCGCCGGCGCCCTTCGACGCGCCGCCCGCCATGCTGGCAGCGGCCCGCCGGGTGGCGGGAGCGCTCGCCGACCAGCCGCTCATGGACCGGATGCGGGCGGCCATCGCGGCCGCCCGCCACACCGATCCGCTGCGCGACGACCGCCGGCCCGCCGCGGTCGGGATGACCGGGCGGGCGCTCATCGCCGCGCTCGTCGCCGCGCTCCCGCCCGCCGCCCGGTCGGGCACCGCACCCGCGGGCGCCCCGGTCGCCCGGCGGTTGTGGTCGCGGCTGTCGCCGGTCCGCCCCCGCCCCGAGCTCGTCCGCGTGCTCGACGCGGCGCTCGTGCTGCTCGCCGACCACGAGCTGGCCGCGTCGACGCTGGCCGCCCGGGTGACCGCGTCGACCTGGGCCGACCCCTACCTCGTGGTCGAGGCGGGCCTGGCCGCGCTCGGGGGACCGCTCCACGGCGGCGCCAGCAGCGGCGCGCGCCGGCTCATCCGCGAGGTCGCCTCGGGCGCGGCCAGCGCCCCGGAGGCGATCGGCAACCGGCTGCGCGACGGCCAACGGATCCCCGGCTTCGGCCATCGCATCTACCGCGACCGCGACCCGCGGGCCGACGTCCTGCTCCGGGCGCTGTCCGGCACCGGCCGGCGCCTCGACGCCGAGGACGCCATCCGCGCCACGATGCACGAGCGCGGCCTGCCGTTCCCGAACGTCGACTTCGCCATCGCGTCGCTTGCGGAGCGCCACGACATGGTCGACGAGGCAGGCGAGATCATCTTCGCCGTGGCCCGCACCGCCGGTTGGCTGGCACACGCCGCGGAGGAGTACCCGCACCGGTTGCGCTTCCGCCCCCGCGCCACCTACACCGGCCCGCCGCCGGGGACCGTCACCGGTAGCTGAGGACCAGGATCATCCGGGTGCCGGGCGCCAGCGCCTCATAGCTGTGGTCCTGGTCGGCGGCGAAGCTGGCCCGGTCGCCCGGCCCGAGATCGACGGGCGCATCGACCGGGCCCACCCGCATCCGCCCGTCCACCACGATCACGCTCTCGGTCACGCCGGGCAGGTGGGGTTCGGCCTGGTACCGCACGCCGGGCGCCATGGCGGCCTCGTACACCTCCGTGACGCTGCGGCCGCTGTCGGCGACGAGCAGCCGGCTGCTGAAGTGGGCGTCCGCCGCCTCGACCACCACGCCCTCGCCGGCCCGCTGCACCCGCACGTCGGGCTCGTGGGGCAGGACCAGCTCGCTGAACGGCACGCCGAGCGCCCGCGAGATGGTGACGAGCGTCTCCACGCCGGGGTTGCCGGTGCCCGCCTCGAGCCCCGACAGCGTGGACGTGCTCACCGCGGCCCGGTTGGCCAGCTCGCGCAGGGACAGCCCGGCGCGCACCCGCAGGCGGCGCACGTTGCCGCCCACGAGCCCCACGACCGCGGTGGCGTCGGCCGCGGGGTGGTTCTCCACGCCGTTCTCTATACTGGACGCATCGTCCGACATACCGAACACCACCACCATCCCGGTCACGTGACCCGGCGTCAAGCATTGTCGATCGCGCTCGCCGTCATGCCGTTCGGCGTGGCGTTCGGCGCCGCGGCCTCGGACGCCGGCCTCCCGCCCTGGCAGGCGTCGGCCCTGTCGGTGTTCGTCTTCGCCGGCAGTGCCCAGTTCGCGGCGGTCGAGGTCGTCGGGCACGGCGGGGCGGCCCTCGCCGCCGTGGCCGCCGGCCTGCTCCTCAACCTGCGATCGCTGGCGTTCGGGGTCGCCATGGCCCCCTCGCTGGCGGGACCCTGGTGGAAGCGGGCGCTGTGGTCGCACCTCATGATCGACGAGGCCACCGCGGTGGGCGTCGGCCAGTCCGACCACCGCTGGCGCCGCTACGGCTTCGTCGTCACCGGCCTGGCCATCTTCGTGGCCTGGAACCTCAGCACGGTCGTCGGTGCGGCGGCCCTCGCGTCCGGGGGCGACCTGGTCACGGCCTGGGGGATCGACGCCACCGGACCGGCCGCGTTCCTGGCGCTGCTCTGGCCCCGGCTGTCCCGGCCCGACCAGCGGCGCACCGCCCTCGCCGGCGCGGCGGTGGCCCTGGCCGTGCTGCCCTTCACGCCGCCGGGCGTCCCGGTCGTCGCCGCCACCGCGGGCGTGGCCGTCGCCTGGGCCCGGCGCCCCCCGCCGGCGGACGCCCCGTGACGGCCGCGGTCCTCGTCGGCCTCACGCTGGGCACGTACGCCCTGAAGGCCACGGCGCCCCTGGTCCTCGGCGGCCGGGCGCTGCCGCCGTCGCTCACCCGGCTCGCCGACCTGATGCCCGCGGCGCTCCTCGCCGCCCTGGTGGTCATCAGCACGCTCACCGAGGGGCGCGCCATCGTGGTCGACGCCCGCACCGCGGGTGTGCTGGCCGGTGCGGTCGCCCTGGCCCGGGGCGCACCGTTCCTCGCCGTCGTCGTGCTGGCCGCCGCCGTGACGGCCGGCGTCCGCCTCCTGTGACCCGCGGCCGCCGACGGTCCACGTGTGAGGCCGGGGCCGACGCGCCGCACCGGCGGCCGGCTCAGCCGGTGCCGTCCAGCCCGAACACCCGGCGGGCGTTGCCGGCGAGGTACGCGGCCCGGGCCTCGTCGTCGAGCCCGAGATCGTCGAGCCGTTCGAGCGCCCGCGCCGCACCCAGCATCGGCCAGTTGGTGCCGAACATCACGCGGCTCCGGCCCCGCCCGCGCAGGTACTCCACGAGCGCGGCGGGCAGCCGGTGCGCCGCGTAGGCCGAGGTGTCGATGTGGAAGTTGGGGTACTTCAGGGCGAGGGAGAGCACCTCGTCGATCCACGGGTAGCCCACGTGGCCGCCGACGACC
>DASSGC010000701.1:0-7986 GCA_035693765.1 Acidimicrobiales bacterium | reverse complement strand
CATCGGGGGCCGGGTCGTCTCGACGGCCGGCCTCGACATCGCCGAGGCCGAGTTCCTGGACCACGTCGTCGAAGCGCAGGTGCCGCACTCGACCGCGCTCCATGCCGCGCTCGACGGCGGGGAGTACGTCGTCGGGCCCCTGGCCCGGTACGCCCTGGCGGGCGATCGGCTGGCCCCCGGGGCGGCCGCCGCGGCCCGCGCCGCCGGTCTCGGCGCGGTCGAGCGCAACCCGTTCCGGAGCGTCGTCGTGCGTGCCGTCGAGGTGCTCCACGCCTGCGAGGAAGCGCTGCGCATCGTCGACGGCTACGAGCAGCCCGACCGGCCCGCCGTCGCGGTCGCGGCCCGGGCCGGGGTCGGCCACGGCTGCACCGAGGCGCCCCGCGGCCTGCTGTACCACCGCTACGAGCTGGACGCGGCCGGGACCATCGTCGACGCCCGCATCGTCCCGCCCACGTCGCAGAACCAGCGGGCGATCGAGCACGACGTCCGCCACGTCGTGGAGGACAACCTCCACCTCGACGACGGCGCGCTGGCCCGCCTGGCCGAGCAGACGATCCGCAACCACGACCCCTGCATCTCGTGCGCCACGCACTTCCTGGACCTCCGGCGGGTGGCACGGTGAGCGCCACGGCGAGCGCCACGGTCGTGCTGTGCGTCGGCAACCCGTTCCGCCGCGACGACGGGGTGGCGGCGGCCGTGGCCGGCCCCGCCCGCCGGGCGCTGCCGCCGGAGGTCCGGGTCATGGAGCTCGACGGGGAGCCGGCCCGGGTGGTCGAGGCGTGGGCGGGCGCCGGCCTGGCGGTCGTGGTCGACGCCGCCCGCTCCGGTGCGGCGCCGGGCACGATCCGGCGCATCGAGGTGCCCACCGGCGACGACGTGGCCGGGAACGCCCTCGCTGCCGGCGACGACCTGGCGGGCGGCGAGGTGGCCGGGAACGGCCGGGTGGGCGGCGCCGGCCTGGCGGGCGGCGATGTGGCCGGGAACGATCTGGCGGCCGGCGACGACCTGGCGGGCGGCCCCACGGGCGGCGCCGGACCGGCGCGCCGGGCCACCAGCTCGCACGGCGGGTCGCTGAGCGACGCCGTGCGGCTGGGCCGCGCCCTCGGCCGGATGCCGGGCCAGTTGGTGCTGTACGCGGTGGAGGGCGGCGACTTCGCCGACGGCCCGGGGCTCAGCGGCCCGGTGGCCCGGGCCGTGCCGGGGGTGACCGCCCGGCTGGTGGCGGAGGTCGCGGCCGCGGGCGCCGCGCCCGGCCCGCGACGGAGGGCCGGCTGATGTGCCTGTCGCTCGCCGGGCGGATCGGCCGGATCGAGGGCGAGCACGCGCTCGTCCAGGTCGACGGCCGCGACCGCCGGGTGTCGCTGGCGCTGCTGCTGCTGGAGGGCGAGCCGGTCGCGCCCGGCGACTGGGTGCTGGTCCACACCGGCTTCGCCGTGGCGCGGCTCGACCCCGCCGAGGGCGCCGAGATCGCCCGGATGCGGCGGGACATGGAGACCATCGAGGAGGAGGACCCGTGACCACCATCGACACCGCGGCACGCGGCCGGCGCCGCGTGCCGTACACCCGGTCCGGCGGGGTCGGACTGGCGTTCGTCACGTCGCTCGTCAGCGGCGTGTCGATCTTCACCAACGGGCACGCGATCCGGCGGTTCGAGGGCTCGGCCGCGTTCACCACGGCCAAGAACCTGGTGGCCGCCGTGGCGCTGGGCGCCCTGCTCGCAGCCCTCACCGCCCGCCGGTCCGGCGAGGGCTGGACGCCGCCGCGGACGCGCGGGGCCCGCCTGGGGCTGGTGGCGGTGGGCGTGGTGGGCGGCAGCGTGCCCTTCCTGCTGTTCTTCGAGGGCCTGTCCCGGGCCACGTCGGCCGACGCCGCGTTCATCCACAAGACGCTCGTCGTGTGGGTCGCGGTGCTGGCCGTGGTCCTGCTGCGGGAGCGGCTGGGCTGGCCTCACCTCGCGGCCATCGCCGCGCTGGTCGCGGGCCAGGCCGCCCTGACCGACGACCTGGCGGGACTCGGCTTCGGCTCGGGCGAGATGCTCGTCCTCGCCGCGACCCTGCTGTGGTCGGTCGAGGTCGTGATCGCCAAGCGGCTGCTGGGGCGGCTCTCGGCCCTCACCGTCGGGATGGCGAGGATGGCCCTCGGCTCGGTCGTGCTGATCGGCTGGCTCGCCGTCACCGGCCGGCTCGACGATCTGGCGGCCTACAGCGCCTCGCAGTGGGGCTGGGTCGTGCTCACCGGCGCGCTGCTGACCGCGTACGTGGCGACGTGGTACGCCGCGCTCGCCCGTGCGCAGGCGGTGGACGTCACCGCGGTGCTCGTGTTCGGCGCGGTGGTCACGGCCGTCCTTGCCGGGGCCCTCGACGGGGTTCCCGTGCGCCCCGACCTGCCCGGTCTCGTGCTGGTGGCGGTCGGCGTCGCCGTGGTGGCGTTGCGCCCCGGGAAGCGGCCGGCGCTCGCCCGATGAGCCGGACCGCCCGCCCGCCCGCCGCTCGCGACGACGGCCCGGCCCGCTTCGCCCGGTTCGCGCTGCCGCCCAACCTCCTCGGCTACTGCGGCCCGCACGACGGGGCCGCCCTGTTCGAGTACGGCGCGTCGGGAGTGGTGGACGGGGGGCTGCGCTCGCTCGCCCGGGCGTTCGACGGTGCCTGGCCCTACCTGGAGCTGATCGCCGGCGCGCACGGCATCGCCGATCCGCTCGACGGCCGGGTGATCGACGCCTACTGGCTGGGCGGGCCGCTGCTCGACCGGGTGCCGCTCGCCCTCGCCGGGCGGTCGCTCGACGACCGGTTCCGCCGCCGGGCCGGTCCGGCGTGGCGGGCGATGGCCGGGTCGCTGACGCCGGGGACCCGGCTGAGCCACGGGTTCCACGTGATGTCGGTCTACCCGTGGGTGGGGCTGCTGCGGTCGGGTGCGGTCGACCAGCCCCTGCACGTGCTCGACCGCTGCCGCATCCGCTGGGGGCGGGTGGTCGCGGGGGGAGCCGACGAGGTGACGGTGCGGACGCGCCTGTTGACCTGGGACGGCGCCCGCCTCGGCCTCGGCGACCCGGTGACGGAGCGGGCCCGGCGCGGGCGCGACGGGGTGACGCTGGTCGACCTGGGTCCGGGCGACGACGTCGCGCTCCACTGGGACTGGGTGTGCGAGCGGCTCGACCGGCGGCGGCTGGCCCACCTGCGTGGCGACACCGCCCGCCAGCTCGCGGCGGTGAACCGCGACCTGCGGGCGTCGGGACCGGCCCGGCTGCTGACCTGAGCGGGCCGCGGTTGCGACCCGGCGGCGGCCGGGTGCAAGGGTGGCGCATGACCGACGAGCCCGCATACGGGGACTTCGCGCTGAAGCGCTTCCTGGGGATGGAGATCGAGGGGGACGAGCCGGGCCGGGCGCGCGGGCGGGTCACGATCGGGGAGCAGCACCTCAACCCCAACGGCGTGGTGCACGGGGCCGTCCTGTTCGCGCTGGTGGACACGGCGATGGGCAAGGCGGTGATGTCGACGCTGCCCGAGGGCCGGTTCTGCGCCAGCGTCGACGTGCAACTGCGGTTCGTCCGGCCGGCGAGCGAAGGCGAGCTGGTGGCCGACGTGGAGGTTCTGAGGCAGGGCCGGCAGGTCGTGCACCTCGACGCTCGCGTGCACGACGGTGCCGACCGCCTGATCGCGACGGCGGCCGGCACCTTCGCCGTCATCGCCGGCTGAGCGCCGGCGGGGTCAGGGCACGAGGACGACCTTGCCGGTGGTGCGGCCCCCGGCCACGATCTCGTGGGCCTTGGCGGCCTCGGCGAGGGGCACGGCCTCGTCGATCAGGACCCGGAGCTGCCCACGCGCGGTGAGGTCGGCGAGCTGGGCCAGATCGTGCGCGGACGGCCGCACCGAGACCACGGCGTGGCGTATCCCCAGCTCGGCGGCGCGCTCGGGTGTGATGCCGAGGTTGTTGCCGACCGCGCTTATCAGCAGCCCGCCGGGTCGCAGCACCGCGGCCGACCGCTCGGCGTAGTCGCCCCCGACCAGGTCGAACACCACGTCGACCGGGCGTACGGCGGTGGCGAAGTCGTCGACCGTGTAGTCGACCAGCTCGTCGGCGCCGAGGTCGCGCAGCAGCGCGTGCTTGGCGGCGCGGGCGGTGCCGACGACGTGGGCGCCGCGCGCCTTGGCGACCTGCACGGCGAGGTGCCCGACGCCGCCGGCCGCCCGGTGGACCAGGACCCGCTGCCCGGGCCCGACGCCGGCGATGCCGACGAGGGCCTGCCAGGCGGTGAGGCCGGCGAGGGGCAGGGCGCCGGCCTCGGCGGGCGACAGCGTGTCGGGCCGCCGGGCCAGCTCGTTGGGTGAGGCCAGCACGTAGTCGGCGTAGGCAGCGGCGGCGGCAGGGAAGGCGACCAGGCCGAACACGTCGTCGCCGGGTTCCGGCCACGAGATGCCGAGCCCGGTGGCCTCGACGACCCCGGCGACGTCCCAGCCGAGGACGAACGGCGGCTCGCCCAGCAGCGGGTAGACGCCGGCGCGGACCGCGACGTCGACCGGATTGACGCTTGCCGCCTCGACCTTGACGAGCACCTCGCCGTAGCCGGGCGCCGGGCGCTCGCGCTCGACGACCTCGAGGACGCCGGGGCTGCCGAACTCGGGCTGGGTGACGACTCGCATGGTGCGCTCCTTCTCGGGGTATCCGGAGCGCCGATCGTGCACCTGCGTGGTATCCGAATGGAAGAAGGCACCTTCCTGATGTATAGGTACCTCATGGATACCGCCTGCCCGATGGACGCCAACGCCTACCTGCGCGACTGCCCGTCGCGGACCGTGCTGGAGGCCACCGCCAACAAGTGGACCTGCCTGCTGGTGGACGCCCTGAGCCACGGGCCGGCGCGCTTCGGCGTCCTGCGCCGGCGTCTCCAGGGCATCACCCAGAAGAGCCTCACCCAGACGCTGCGGACCATGGAGCGCGACGGCATCGTGATCCGCACCGTGTACCCGACGATCCCGCCGCGGGTCGACTACGAGCTCAGCGACCTCGGGCGCAGCGTGGTGTCGCTGATGGAGGGCATCAGGCGCTGGTCGGAGGGGCACGTCGACGAGATCGTCGCCGCCCGCGCGGCGTACGACCAGCGGGCCGGGCTGGAGCCGCAGCCGCTGCGGGTCCACCCCCCGTCGTTGGCGCCGGGGCCGCGGTAGCCGGTCGTGGCGGGGCGATGGTCGGCTCCGTCAGCCGCCCGCTGCCGGCCTGCTCCGCCGGCCGGTGCCGTGGCGGTCGCCTCGTGCCAAGGTGCGCGGGCCTTCACAAGCGTCCCCGTCGTCGCCGATGCCGCAGTCTCCGGACCCTGTGGTCCCGGTCGCTCGGCCGGAGACGGCGGCCTGTGCCGGCTGAGGTCGCCGCCTCACCGGGCGGTACCCTCCGATCGGTGTTTGACCAGGACGGCGGCGCGGAGGTCCAGGTCGTGCGCTTCGGCGAGATCGAGGTGGACCTGCGGGCCTTGGAGATCCGGCGGAGCGGTGCGGTGCAACCGGTCGAGCCGCAGGTCTTCGACGTCCTCGTCCATCTCATCCGTCACCGCGACCAGGTGGTCCCCAAGGAGCAGCTCCTCGACGCCGTGTGGGGATCACGGTTCGTGTCCGAGTCGGCGCTCACGTCCCGGATCAAGACGGCCCGGCGCGCGCTGGGCGACAACGGCCGCGACCAGCGCATCATTCGGACGTACCACGGCCGCGGCTACCGCTTCGTCGCCGAGCTCGAGCACGAACCGGCGGCTGCGGTACCAGCCGATCGGGAGGACCGGCTCCTGCTCGAACGGGATGACGAGCTCGCCGAGCTGGCGGCGGCGTTCGAGGCGGCGACCACCGGCACCTCCGGTGCGATCGCCCTCGTGAGCGGTGAAGCGGGCATCGGCAAGTCGAGCCTGGTCCGCACGTTCACCGCCGGCCTGAGAGGCTCGGCCCGGGTGCTCGCGGGGGCGTGCGACGACCTGCTCACGCCGCGCAGCCTCGGGCCCTTCCACGACATGGCTCCGAGTGCCGGGCCCGAGGTCGCGGCCGCGCTCGCGGCGCTCGATCGCGAAGCGCTGCTGACCGCGCTGGGCGGCCTGCTGGGCGACGCCGGACCCACGGTCTTCGTGGTGGAGGACGCCCACTGGGCCGACGACGCCACGCTGGACGTGCTCCGCTGGCTGCTGCGCCGGTTGGTCGACCACCGCGGGCTCGTCGTGCTCGTCTACCGCTCGACCGACGTCGTGCCCGGGCACCCGCTGCAGCGCGTGCTCGGCGCCGTACCCGCCTCGATCGCGCACCGCATCGAGCTGCCCGCCCTGGGCCCCG
Source organism: Acidimicrobiales bacterium (assembly GCA_035693765.1). Lineage (GTDB taxonomy): Bacteria > Actinomycetota > Acidimicrobiia > Acidimicrobiales > VFJN01 > ZC4RG19. The sequence goes on along the minus strand of DASSGC010000701.1, from coordinate 1,687 downwards.
AGTCCGTCGCCTCGTTGGTGCGCGCCGCGGGGCGCGATCTCGACGCCCAGGAGCTGGCGCGCGTCACCGCGGGCAACCCGTTCTTCGTCACCGAGGTGCTCGCCGACGCCCGTGCGGACATCCCCGGCAGCGTCGTCGACGCGGTGATCGCCCGACTCCACGCCCTCCCCATCGACACGGTGAAGGCCCTCCTGATCTGCTCGGTCATCCCCGGCACCATCGACGTCGAGCTGGCGGCCGCCCTGCTCGGCGACGTTCACGTCCTCGACGAGGCCGAGCGCCGCGGCATGATCGTCGCCGACGGTGAGGGCATCCGGTTCCGCCACGAGCTGGCACGTCGCGCCATCGAGGGATCGCTCACCGACCTGCTGCGTCTCTCGTACCACCGCCGGGTGCTCGACCTGCTCGTCGCCCTCGACGCGCCGGCGTCCCGGCTCGTCCACCACGCCGCCGGCGCACGGGACATCGACAAGCTGTTGGAGCACGGTGTGCGCGCGGCACGGGAGGCGGTGGCCACGGGTGCCCGCAGGCAGGCCGCCGAGCACTTCGCCGTGGTGCTCGCGCACGCCGACCGGATCGAGCCCGGGGAGCATGCCCTGCTCCGCGCCAGCTACGCCTACGAGCTCTTCCTCATCAACGAGCTGGAGGCCGCCGAGACCGAGGCGCGGCACGCGCTGCAGCTCGCCGAGGGGTTGGCCGACCCCCGGGCACTCGCCGAGACGCTCGCCACGCTGGTACCGGTCGCCCGTCTCTTCGACCTGTGGGACGGTGCCGCATCCGACATGGGCCGGCGGGCGATCGAGCTGCTCGGCGACGACCCGCCGCCGGAGCTGGAGGCCACCGCCTGCGTCAACCTCGCCATGGACCTCGTCCTCACCGACCAGCACGGGGAGGCTGCCGCCTGGACCGAGCGCGGGCTCGCGGCCGCACGCCGCGCCGGACGCAAGGATCTCGAATCCCTGTGCCTGATGTACCGGGCGACGTCGAAGGGGTGGCTCGGCGACCCCGAGGGCGAGGCCGACCTGCGCGACGCCATCGAGCGCGCCGAGGCGGTGGGCGCCTGGGACTACGCCGCCCGAGGCTGCCACAACATGGTCGGCATGCTGTTCCGCCAGGCCCGGTTGGCGGAGGTGCCGCCCTGGATCGATCGAGCGGTCACCACCTCGGAGGAGGCAGAGTTCTTCTCGGGCCTCGCTCGTGCTCGCTCGATGCGGGGCGGCCTCAACCTCTATCGCGGCCGTTGGGACGAGGCCGAGGCGGAGCTGCGTGAGCTCACCGGCGCCGGCGAGCCGAGGATCCTCTCGTGGCTGCCCCTCGCGCTGCTCGGCCGGTTGCTCGCCCGGCGCGGCAACGCGGAGGCGGGCCGGGTGCTGGCCCGAGCAGAGGAGGCCATCGCCGGCCTCGACGACCCCCAGCGGCTGCTCACCGTCCGGGCCGCGCGTGTCGAGCATGCCTGGTTGGCGGGCGACGACGGCGCAGCCCGAGCGCTGGCCGCCAGCACGCTCGACGCGGTCGGGTCGGCGTACCACCCGCAGCTGCGCGGTGAGCTGTTCCGATACGTGCAGCGGGCGGGCGGCGACGCGGAGCCCTGCGACGGCTGCTCCTTGCCCTACGCGCTCGCGCTCGCCGGCGACTTCCGCGGCGCAGCCGAGGTCTGGGGCGCCATCGGGTTCCCGTTCGAGCAGGC
>DASSGC010000700.1:0-7082 GCA_035693765.1 Acidimicrobiales bacterium | reverse complement strand
GGCGTCGCCCGCCTGCTGCCCACCCACCCCGGCGGGTTCCCCTGGGCCACGTTCTGGACCAACCTGACGGGCGCCTTCGTGCTCGGGCTGTTCCTCGTGCTCACCCTCGAGCGGTTCCCGCCCACCCGTCACCTGCGCCCCTTCGTCGCCACCGGCGTCCTCGGCGCGTTCACCACGATGTCGACCTACCAGGTCGAGACCGTCCTGCTCGTCAAGGACGGGCACCCGCTCACCGCCGGGCTCTACGCGGCCGGCAGCCTCGCCGCCGGGCTGATCCTGGCCCACGCCGGGATGGCCGCCGGGCGCCGGAGCCCGGCCCGCCGTCGCCACGCTCACCAGGAGGCCCGCCCATGAGGCACGAAGAGGCACAGCAGCGGCTCACCGTCCACATCGGCGAGTCCGACCTCCACGGCCACACCCCGCTCGCCACCGAGATCGTGCAGCGGGCGCACGCCGCCGGGCTGGCCGGCGCGTCGGTGTTCCGGGGCGTGGAGGGCTACGGGGCCTCGCACCACATCCACACCAGCCGGATCCTCTCGCTCGCCGACGACCTGCCGGTCGCCGTCGTCATCGTCGACCGGCCCGACGCCATCGCCGCGTTCCTCCCGCAGCTCGACGAGATCGTCGACGAGGGCCTGGTCGTGATCGAGGACGTCCGGGTGGTCAGGTACGTCCGCTCGTGAGCGGGGCCGGCTGGATCGCCTTCCTCGCCGCGGCCGGGCTCGGCGCACCCGCCCGCTACCTCCTCGACGGCTGGGTGCAGGAGCGCACGGGCGGTGCGTTCCCGTGGGGGACGTTCGCGGTCAACGTCACCGGCTGCCTCGCCCTGGGCGTGGTCACCGGCCTGGCGCTCTACCACGACCTCGGCGCCACCACCCGTGCGGTGGTGGGGACCGGGGGCCTCGGCGCCTACACCACGTTCTCGACCCTGACCTACGAGACCGTCCGCCTGGTGGAGGAGGGGGCGGTCGACGACGCCGTGCGCAACGCCCTCGGCAACCTGCTCGCCGGGGGCGCGGCCGCCGCCGCCGGCCTCGCCCTCACCGCCGCGGCGTGAGCACCACGGCGGCGAGCCCGCGGGTGGCGCCGCCGCGACCGGGCACCGGGGTAGCGTCCGGCCCATGCTGGCCGGCCTCGGGGTGCGCATCGGCTACGGGGCGGGCACGGGCCTGACCGACGTCGGGCAGGTGCGCGACGAGGCCACGTGGGCGGCCGCGGCCGGGTTCGACAGCTTCTGGGTGTCCCAGGTGTTCGGCGTCGACCCGATCGTGGCCCTGGCCGCGGTCGGGCCCGCGGTGCCCGGCCTGCCGGAGCTGGGCACCTCGGTCGTCCCGCTGGCCGGACGGCACCCGCTGGCCCTGGCGGCGCAGGCCGGCACGGCCCAGAGCGCGCTCGACGGCCGCTTCACGCTGGGCATCGGCACCTCGCACCAGATGGTGGTGGAGGGGTTCTTCGGCGAGTCCTACGAGCGGCCGATCGCGCGGGTCGCCGAGCACCTGGCGGCGCTCCTGCCGCTGCTCGACGGCCGCCCCGCGGACGTGGCCGGCGACCAGGTCGTCGCCAGGGGCCGGCTCACGATCGACGCCGCGCCCACGCCGGTGCTGCTCGCCGCGCTCGGGCCGCGGATGCTGGAGCTCGCCGGGCGCCTCACCGCAGGCACCTCGGTCGGCTCGTGCGGTCCCCGCACCATCGCCGGCCACATCGCCCCCACCATCAACGCCGCGGCGGAGCGGGCGGGGCGGCCGCGGCCCCGGATCGTCGCCCTCGTGACCGTGTGCGTCACGGCCGACCCCGCCGCGGTCCGGGAGCGCGGCCGCGAGCAGAGCCGGCTGTACGACTCGCTGCCCAGCTACCGCGCCGCCCTCGACCGGGAGGGCGTCGCCAGCGGCGCCGACCTGCTGCTCGCCGGGACGATCGACCGGATCGTCGACGGCCTCGCCGCCTACGCCGACGCCGGCGCCACCGACCTGCGGATCCTGCTCGGCCCGGGCAGCCCCGACGAGCGCCAGGCCACCCGGGAGGCGCTGGCGGCCGCGCTCGTCCCGCCCTCCGACGGTGAGAGGCCGAGCGGATAGGGCACGTGCCACGGCCTACGCGTGGGGATTTGGCAGGGAAGCACCAGCTCGACAGCTCGGCCGACCGGCAACGCAGCACGGTGACACGCGCCGGTGTGACCTAGGCGTGACCTGTCCGCTCTGGTCCTGAGCGATCTCCTCCGACGGCCACCCGCCGGACGCGAAGATCGTCCCGTCGGTGTCCGGTCCTGCCGGCCGGCATCGACGTCTCCGGCGTAGGGAGCACCGCCACGGTGCCGGCAGACAAGGAGACCACGATGAAGTACCTGATCATGATGTACGGCTCGCAGCGGGACTACGACCTCCTCACCGGGACGGCGACCGACGGCCCCGAGCTGTCGCCCGAGGACTTCGCGCCGATGCACTCGTTCATGGAGTCGTTCACGAACGACCTGGTCGAGTCTGGCGAGCTCGTCGAGACAAGGGGCCTGGCCGCCCCCGTCCTGACCCGCCGGGTCCGGATCGAGGGCGGTGTGCCGGTGGTGACCGACGGGCCCTACGCGGAGGCCGAGGAGGTGCTGTCCGGGTACTGGGTCGTGGAGTGCGAGAGCTTCGACCGGGCGACCGAGATCGCCGCCCGGCTGGGCGACTGCCCGAGCCCCGGCGACGTCTTCGCCGCCAGCGTCGCCGACGTGCGCCCGATCCTCGACGGCGTCGGCGACCTGGAGGCCTGATCCCCCCCACGCCGGCCGCCGGTCACGAGGACCTGCTGCGCCGCCTGGCGCCGCAGGTCCTCGGCGCGGTCGTGCGGCGGTACGGTCACTTCGACGCGGCCGAGGACGCGGTGCAGCACGCCCTGCTGGCCGGTGCGTCGCAGTGGCCGGAGGACGGGGTCCCGGGCGACCCCCGCGCCTGGCTGATCACGGTGGCGTCCCGGCGGCTGATCGACCTGCTGCGCCAGGAGCAGGCCCGGCGGCGCCGGGAGGACATGGTGGCCCGCCGGGCCGTGCCCGACCAGGATCTCGCCCCGTCAGCGGACGGGCCACGGGACGGCGACGACACGCTCATCGTGCTGTTCATGTGCTGCCACCCGGCGTTGTCGCCGGCATCGCAGATCGCCCTGACCCTGCGTGCCGTCGGCGGCCTGACGGCGGGGGAGATCGCCCGGGCCTTCCTCGTGCCCGAGGCGACCATGACCCGGCGCATCACCCGGGCCAAGCACCGCATCCGGGACAGCGGCATCCCGTTCGCCCTCCCCGCGGGCGCGGCGCTCGGCGAGCGGCTCGCCGCCGTGCTCCACGTGCTGTACCTGATCTTCAACGAGGGCTACGCCAGCACCGCACGGCAGCACCGGCTGCGGACCGATCTGTCGGGCGAGGCCATCCGGCTGGCCCGGATGGTCCACGGGCTGCTCCCTGACGACCCCGAGGTGACGGGGCTGCTGGCGCTCATGGTGCTCACCGACGCCCGCCGGCCGGCCCGCACCGGCGCCAGGGGCGAGATCGTCCCCATGGCGGAACAGGACCGCGGCCTCTGGGACGCCGCCCTCGTCGCCGAGGGCGTGCGGCTGCTCACCGATGCGCTCGGCCGGGGACACACCGGTCCCTACCAGGTGCAGGCCGCCATCGCCGCGCTCCACGACGAGGCGCCCAGCGCCGAGGCGACCGACTGGCCGCAGATCCTGGCCCTGTACGAGCTGCTGCGCGAGCACGACGGCAACCCGGTGGTGGCCCTGAACCACGCGGTGGCGGTGGCCATGGTCCGGGGGCCGGCCGCCGGCCTCGACCTCCTGGAGGGGCTCCGCGCCGACGACCGGCTGGCCCACGACCACCGCCTCCCCGCCGTCCGGGCCCGGATGCTGGAGATGGCCGGGGACCACCCGGCGGCCCGCGCCGCCTACCGGGAGGCGATCCAGCGGACGACCAACGACGCGGTGCGCCGGCACCTGCGCGACCGGGTCGCTCGCCTGGCGGACGGCCGCCGGTAGGATCCTTCCCGCCGGCCTATCCGCTCGAGTCCTGAGCCGCCGACCCCGCCGCGGGCCGCCAGGCCGGGTCCCGGCCGGTGAGATCGAGCGGGCGCCCCTGCGCCGGCGCGTCCGGCCCGGCCCAGCGGGCGGAGACCGGAGCCCATCCCCTCCGGCGAACCCGCCACGATCGTCAGGACCACGCCGACCAGGTCGGGGTCGAGCGCCGTGGGCGCATCGATCGCCCGGGCCAGGTCCCACGTGTGCAGCGTCACGTCGAACACGCGCATCGCCAGGAACCGCCGTCCGGTGAGCGCACCCACCCTACGGCGGGCCGCCCGTGGTCCGGGCTCCGGATGGTCGCGCGTCCCCGCGGGCCGCGGCGGTCGCCGTAGTGTCGACCGGGTGCCCGGCCCCCGAGACCAGCTCCGCCGCGGACGGCCGGTCGCCTGAATGCTCGACACCGCGGTCCCGATCGCCCTGGCCGTGGCGGGCGTGGCGGCGATCGTGTGGGGCGCCGAGGCGTTCGCCGAGAACCTCGCCCACGCCGCCACCCGGCTCGGCGTCAGCACGTTCGCGCTGGCGCTGCTGCTCGCCGGGGCCGAGCCCGAGGAGCTGGCCACCGCCGTCGCCGCCACCGTCCGCGGTGCCCCCGCCATCGCGTTCGGCGACGTGGTCGGCGCCAACGTCACCATCTGCCTGGTCGCGGTCGGCGTCGGTGCCCTCGTCACGGTCCTGCCCTTCGGGCGGCGGGTGCTCCGCTACGGCGTGCTCGCCCTGCCGCTCGGCGCGGCCGCCGTCGCCTTCGCCTGGGACGGGCAGGTCGGCAGGGCCGAGGGCGGGCTGCTGGTGGCGGGCTACGCCGGCTACGTCGCCGCCATCTGGACGGCCGAGCGCCGGCCGCCCGCGCTGGGGGAGACCGCCGAGCTGGAGGAGGCGGCCGAGGAGGAGGCGGCCGAGCCCGATCGCGGCCGGGTCGGCCGGGAGCTCGCCGTGGTCCTCGCCGGCCTCGCCGCCATGGTCGTCGGCGCGACGCTGCTGGTCGACGGCGTGCGCGACCTGGTGGAGACGGAGGCCAACCAGGCCCGGGTGTCGCTCACGGTGGTCGGGTTCGCCACGGGCTTCGAGCTCGTCGTCCTCGCCTGGTCGTCGGCCCGCCGCGGCATCTCCGAGGCGGTCGTCGCCGGCGTGGTCGGCAGCTACGCGTACAACGCGACGATGACCCTCGGCGTCGCCGCCGTCGTCAGGCCGCTGCGGGTCACCGACGCGGCGCAGCTCCACCCCCCGATGCTGGCCATGCTGGCGGCGCTCGCCGTGGTCCTCGCCCTGGCGCTGCGCCACCATCGGCTCGGCCGGCGCGAGGGTTGGCTGCTGCTCGCGCTGTACCCGGTGTTCGTCGCCGTGGCGCTGGCCGCCTGACGTGCCCCGGGGCCCGTGCGTCACACCGGCGCCCGGCCGCCGGTACGCCTTCTGGGGGCCGCCGGGACGGAACGCGGCGCCGGGCGGGTGACCGGACCCAGCGAACGTCGACCGCTACGGTACGGAGGTGAGCGTGGCGGCGGACGTCGACGCGCCGGCAACGTCGCCGGCGACGGGGCGACCCTTCGCGGGGCGGCGGTTGGCGGCCATGGCCCTGCCGGCGCTGGCCGTGATGATGCTCCTGACCCTCGGATGGCGGCACCGCTTCTCCACGGACGACGCGTTCATCAACTTCCGGGTCGTGAAGCAGATCGAGGCGGGGCACGGACCCGTCTACAACATCGGCGAGCGGGTCGAGGTGGCGACCAGCACCCTGTGGCTGGCCTGCCTGCTAATGGCCGACCTGGCCAGCCCGCTGCGCATCGAGTGGACCGCCGTGCTCCTGCAACTCGGCTTCACCGGCGTGGGGCTCGGCACCGCGATGGCGGGCGCCGTGCGACTGGCGGACCTGGGCCGGCCCCGGCCCCGGACCGGCGGCTGGATCGTGCCGGTGGGCGCGGTCGCCTACATGGGGCCGGTCGCCGCCTGGGACTGGGCCACCGGCGGGTTGGAGAACGGGCTCGGCCTCGCCTGGATGGGCACGACGTTCCTGGCGGTCGTCACCCTCGTCGCCCACCCCGGGCCGGGCCGGCGCCGGATCCTGGCCACCGCTGCGCTGGTCGGGCTGGGCGTCCTGGTCCGCCCGGACTTCGGCGTCCTCAGCGCCGGCCTCGCCGTCCCCGTGGCCGTGGTGGCCCGGCGCCACGGCGGCCGGCGCCGGCTGGCCGAGGCCGCCGCCGCGGCGGCGCTGCTGCCCCTCGCCGCCCAGGTCTTCCGGATGGGCTACTACGGCCAGCTCTTCCCCAACACGCTGTACGCCAAGGAAGGCACCCTGGCCTGGTGGGACCAGGGCTGGCGCTACCTGCGCAACTTCGCGGGCAGCTACGCCCTGGCGGTGCCCGCGGTGGCGACGGCCGCCTGGCTGGCGGCGAGCGGGGTCGCCGAGCGGGGTCGCGGGCGGCGCGACCGGTGGATCGTCATCGGCGCCGTCGAGGCGGCCGCCCTCGGGCACGCCCTCGCCGTCGTCCGGGTGGGCGGCGACTACATGCACGCCCGCCTCCTCGTGCCCGCCTGGTTCACCCTCCTGCTGCCCCTGGCGGCGCTGCCGGCCAGCGATCTCCGGACCAAGCGCACCCTCGCCGCCACGGTCGTCCTGGCCGCCTGGGCGGGCGTGGCCGCCCTCACCCTGCGACCACCCGCCGGGTCGTTGATGTCGTCGCGGGCTGCGGCGCTCCTGACCACCCTCGGCATCCCCGCGCCGCCCGCCGACGCGACCGGCATCGTGGACGTGCGGCTCTCCAGCATCGCCGCATCCGGCGACCGGACGCACCCGGTCACCGTGGACGACGGGCTCCCCTACCACCGCAGCGTCGACGCCTGGGGCGACGCCGGGTGGTTCGACCCGCTGGGGTACCCGCCCGGCTCGGGGACCGAGCTGGTGGTCGCCCCGGACATCGGGCGCACCGTGGTCCCGACGGTCGCCGCCGGGGCGCCGGGCTACGCCGCCCCGCTGGACGTGTGGATCTACGATCGGCACGGGCTGGCCGACCCGCTCACGGCCCGCCTCGCCCTCGATCGGCGGG
>DASSGC010000699.1:0-5755 GCA_035693765.1 Acidimicrobiales bacterium | reverse complement strand
CGGAGGTGGTCCTCGTGCGCAAACTGGCGATCTCGCTGGCCCTCGGAGTCCTCGCCGTCCCCGCGGCGGCGCTCCCCTCAGCGGCCGAACCGCCCCCGAGCCCGAACTGCCTCGGGGTGGTCACGGCACAACGGGCCGTGGCACTCGGCGACATCGGGGAGCACGCGTCGTCGCAGGATGAGCCCCGCCTCGGCCTCGGCAATGCCGCCCGGGTGGTGCTCGGGGACGACGACGCCCACGTCGGGGAGTTCGGCGCCCTGCTCGGCGAGATCGACGGCATCGACGCGACCAACTGCCCCTGATCGCGGGCCCTCCGCGGCGAGGAACCTAGACCGGACACGACGCCCGTGCGATCCCGCACGCGGGGCGGCACTCCGCCGGCCGGGCGGAGCGCCGTGGACCCCTCCCGTGAGGGCCGTGCGGGTGCCGGGGCCGGGGGGCGTCCCGGCCCCGGCACCCGGCGGCTCAGGCCGGACCGGGATCCGGCGTGACCTCGACCACCGTCCGGCGGCGGCCCGAGGGCAGGAGCAGCACGAGCGCCACGAACGCGGACACGCCGGCGACGGCCCCGGCCCACCACTGCTCCAGCGCGTAGGTGGTGGCGAGGCGGCCGGGCTCGATGGCCACGGCGGTGGCGCCGACGGCCAGGGCGGCGGCACCGGCCAGCGCCAGCAGCCGCAGGCCCGTGGCGGCGAGCAGCACGAGCAGCGCGCCCGCCGCGATCTCGATCACGGCGGTGAGCGGGGTGTGGTCGATCTCCAGGACGGTGGTGACCGGCCTGGCCCACGTGTCGTTCAGATCGCCGCGCACCAGGGCGACGATGCCGATGACGGCGAGCACGCCGCCGCCGATCAGCGCGAGCACGTTCCCCAGGTGGAACGGCTTGTGGATCCGCTCCGGGCGCGGGCGGTGGCGGCCGAGCCGGTCGCGGCGGCGGGTGGGCTCGGCCTCCGCGACGCGGTCGGTGCGGTCGACGCGCCCGGTGCGGCGGGTGCGGTCGGTGCGGTCGGTGCGGTCGGTGTCGAGCGCGGTCCCGGCCGCGGTGACCTCGCGGTCCCGGGTCCGGGTGCCGAACATCGGCGCACGGCGGTCGCGACCGGCGGTGCGCCCCTCCGCCTCCGGCGGGGCCGCGGCGTCTCGGGCGGTGTCGGGCTCTCGGTGGAGCAGGCGCATGGAGACACTCCTCCTGCTAGGGAACAGGGGAGGGATACCCACCCATCCGGCGGGCAGACCTTCCGGGCCGTCCGGCGCCGTCAGGCCGCCACGAAGTCGCGCATCCGCAGCTCCGGCGCCGACTTGGGGGCCTGCCCCGGCGGCTTGCCGCAGTCCGGCACCGGCACCAACCGGCTGACCTCGACGGTCGCCTCGAACGAGGCCCGGACGCCGGCGGGGCTCTCGCCCGCCAGCCGGACCCGGGTCCGCACGCCGTCGCGCCCGACCACCGTGCCGGTGCGGGCGTGGTCGAGCCACGACCAGCCCACCGTGCGCAGGGCCTCGCCGTCGGCCGCCTGGACCTCGGGCCCGTCGAGGCCGGCGCATCCCCGGTACCGGCGGGCCGCCTCGGCCGGGTCGAGCGTGCGGTCGGCCACGCCGACCAGCGAGTCGAGGTCGAGGTAGGCCCACGCGGTGCCCTCGGGCAGCAGGACCGCGGTGGGCGCGAAGCGATGCCCGCCAGTGTGGCTGGTGCGCCACACGTGGACGCCGGCGCCGAGCCCCGGGAGGGCGGTCGCCAGCCGGGTGCCCAGCGTGCCGCAGCAGGCGTCGCGGCGGCCGTGCGTGCACACGAGCACGTGGCGGCCGACCCCCTCGCCGTCGGCGTCGGGCGGGCCGGGACCGTCCTCGGGCGACGCCGCCACGGCGGCGAGCGCGGCGGCCAGGTCGTCGCCGGCCACCGTCCAGGACCGCGACCGGTAGCGGGCGAACGGGCCGTCACCCCGCCAGAAGGCCAGCAGCCGGCGCTCGGCCGGTCCCCGTGACGGGTCGGGCACCAGCGCCTGGAACCGCAGACCGGCGGCCGCCAGGGCCGGTGCCGCCGGCTCGACGGCCGGGTGCTCGGTGATCTCCCGCGGCCAGGGCAGGGGGATCTCCGCGGTCACGAAGCCGCGATGGCTGCCGGCCGTGCCGGCGGGATCGAGGTCCTCGGCCCGGGCGAAGCCCGAGCACCGCGTCGCGAGCGCGTCGTCCACGACGGGCAAGGATGCCGGGGCCGCGGCCGGGTTGCGACTTGGCCACGGTGGGCGACCGACTGTTCACCGTCCGGCGGACCTCAGCCACGGATCCCGACGGCGCGTGGGTGTCACCGCTCGCCAGGCGGTAATCTCGTGCCGGGCGCACGCGCAGGGGAGTGCCCACCGCAGACGCAGTCGGGGCGAGGGCCCCGCAAGGTGGGGAGTGGCGACAGCGATGCATCCGGACCTGCCACACGAGCAGGCCTACTTCGACAGGGCGCTGGCGTTGCGCGATCGCCAGCAGGCCGACCTGGCACGGGCCCCCCGCCTCGCGGCCAACCCCAAGGCGGCGGTCGAGCTGCGCAAGCGCGTGAGCAAGCTCGGCCTCGCCGATCCCGACGAGGCGATCGCGTTCGGGCGCATCGAGGCCGCCGACTCCCGGTGGTACATCGGCAAGGGTGCCATCTGGGACGACGACAACGAGCTGGTGGTCGTCAACTGGCAGGCGCCGATCGCCGCGCCGTTCTACACCGCCACCCCCGACGACCCGGCCGGCCTCGACGCCCGCCGCCTCTTCCGGTGCTCGGGCAACCAGATCCGGGAGATCGAGGACCTGGTCTTCCGCGACCTTGCGGACGCGATCGCCGACGGCCGCGAGCCGGAACCGGTGCTGACCGACGCGCTCCTCGACGCCCTGGGCAGCGCCCGGTCGGGGGAGCTGGGCGACATCGTGGCCACCATCCAGGCGGCGCAGTACGGCGTGATCAGCCGGGACATCGACCAGCTCCTGGTCGTGCAGGGCGGGCCGGGTACGGGCAAGACGGTGGTCGGGCTGCACCGGGTGTCGTGGCTGCTGTTCAACCGTCGCGACCGGCTCGAGGCGAACGACGTCCTGATCGTGGGGCCCAACCCCGCCTTCGTGCACTACATCTCGTCGGTGCTGCCCTCGCTGGGCGACGTCGCCGTGCTCCAACTCCCCCTGCGCGCGCTCGGTCCCCAGGTGCGGGTGGGCCGCGTCGACCCGCCGGCGCTGGCCCGGCTCAAGGGCGACCGGCGCCTGCTGCGGCTGATCCTGCGCGGGCTGCGCCAACGCCAGCGGATCGACGCATCCGACGTCGAGCTGACGGTCGAGGGCAGGCAGGTCACGCTCGACGGTCGCCGGATCGCCACCCGGGCCCGCCAGCTCGCCGGGCGCCCGCACAACGCCGCGCACCGCATGCTCCGGGCCTTCGTCCTCGCCGAGGTGCGGGCCGTGCTCGCCCGCGGCCGGGCGCGGGAGACCTCGCCCGCCGACGTGACGCTGCAGGCATCCTCGACCCGCGAGATCGACAACTACCTGAGCCGCGTGTGGCCCAACCTGACGCCGCAGCGGTTCCTGGTCGAGCTGCTGTCGTCGCGCCGCCAGCTCCTGGCCGCCGGGGCCGGGACGCTGACCGAGGCCGAGCTGGGGATGCTGGCCCTGCCGGCCGACGCCCAGGTGTCCACGTGGCAGTGGTCGGTCGACGACGTGCCGCTGCTCGACGCGGCCGACGCGCTGATGAACGGCGTGCGTGCCACCTACGAGCACATCGTCGTGGACGAGGCCCAGGACCTCTCGCCCCTCCAGCTCGAATCGATCCGGCGGCGGTCGCGCACCGGCTCGATGACCGTGCTCGGCGACCTGGCCCAGGGCACGAGCCCGTGGGCGCACGACTCCTGGGACGAGGTGATCCAGATCCTGCGGCACGAGCGGGTGACGGTGGAGCCGGTCGAGCTGGAGTACGGCTACCGGTTGCCGGCCGAGGTCCACGAGGTGGCGATGCGGCTGCTGCCGGCGGCGGCGCCGGGCCTGGGGAGCCCCCGGGCGGTGCGCAGCTCGGGCCACGAGGTGGCGGTGGTCGACGCGGGCGAGGGCGGCGACGTGGTGGCCGGCACGCTCGCGGCCCTGCGCGATCTGCTCGGCCAGGGGATCGTCGGCGTGGTCGCGCCCGCGTCGACCCGGACCACGCTCACCTCCGCCCTCGACGAGGCGGGCATCGCCTGGACCCCCGAGCTGCGACCGGCGGCGGCGCCGGTGGTCGTGCTGGGGCCCGACGACGCCAAGGGCCTCGAGTTCGACATCGTGGTCGTGGTGGAGCCGGCCGCCATCGTGGCCGAGTCGGAGCACGGGCTGCGAGCGCTGTACGTCGCGCTCACCCGGTGCACGAGCCGGCTGGCCCTGGTGCACACCCGGCCCCTGCCGGCGGTACTGGGCCTCGGACGGGCCGAGGCGCCGCCGGCGACCGAGGAGGCGGAGGCGTGGCCCGCAGACGTCGACGACGTCTACGACGTCTTTGACGTCGAGGCTGTGCATGACGTCGATGCTGTCTACGACGTCTGTGACGTCGAGGCTGTGCAGGAGGTCGAGGTTGTGCATGATGTCGAGGCTGTCTACGACGCTGTGCAGGAGGTCGAGGCTGTGCAGGACGTCGAGGCTCTCTACGACGCTGTGCATGACGTCGAGGTAGCCGAGGCCGCGGTCGCCACGGGCGTCGACCCCGAGGGGGACGCCATGGCTGATCCCGGCGATCAGCCCGAGGATGGCCTGGAGGCCGAGGCCGAGGTCGACGGCGACGGCGACGGCGACGCCGTCGCCGATCGGGCCGTCGCCGCGGGCGTCGATGCCCGCGCCGAGGCGTTGAACGGCCGGGACGGCCGGGCTGCCTGGGCCGCCCTCGCGGCCGAGGGTGCCCTGGATGCGATGGCCGGGGACGACGATGCGGGCGATGCGCCCGTGGCCGGCGCCGTCCTCGATCCCGGGTCCGGCGCCCCCGGGTCGCCGTTCGCCGGGGTGGGCGGCACCGGCGACGCCGAGCCGGTCGACGAGCCCGAGCCGGTGCCCCATGGGCTGGCGGAGCGGGTGGTGGTCTCCACCCCGGCGTCCGACCTCGCCGGCGCGCTCGACGCGCTCGGCGACCTCGACCGCGACATCGCCCGGGCGGTGGCGGCGGCCGTGGCCGACAAGCTGGGGCAGGTGGTGGCCCCCGCGCTGCTCCCGCTCGTGGCGGCCGAGCTGGTGCGCAGGCTGGAGCGTGACGGCATCGCCGTGCCGGGCCGCGACGCGGCGTGGTGACCGATCCCATCCGGCTCCCGGGCCGGCACGGTCGGTAGCGTTCTGGCTGTGCGCCTGTCCGACAGCCGCGGCGAGGCCCGGTTCCGGGCCGAGCTCGGCGAGTGGCTCGACGAGAACCAGCCGTCCGCGGAGCGGGCCGCCGACCCGCCCCGGTCGAGCGGCCACGTGCCCGGCTGGGCGGCCGACTGGCAGACCATCCTCTGCGACGCGGGCTGGCTCGTGCCCCGCTGGCCGCCGGAGCTCGGCGGGCGCGACGCCACCGCCGTCGAGCAGATGATCTACCTCGAGGAGTTGTCCCGGCGCCGCGTGCCCCGCACGACCAATCCGCACGGTCTCGACGTGTGCGCGCCCACCATCGTCGACCACGGCTCCGACGCGCAGCGGGACCGCTGGCTGCCGTCCACCCTGCGCGGCCGGGTGACCTGGTGCGTGGCGCTCGGTCCCGCGGCGGTGGGCGATCCGGTCGACGGCGTCGACCCGGTCGCAGGCGGCCCGG
>DASSGC010000698.1:0-5538 GCA_035693765.1 Acidimicrobiales bacterium | reverse complement strand
CCCGGGCCCGGCCCCGGGCGGCGGGCAGGGGGACGGTGGGCAGCGGGACGGTGGGCACGGGCGCGGCGGGCATGGGGACGGTGCGGTGGTGCCGGCGCTGGTCCTGGCGGACCGCCTGGTGCCGTGGTCGCCGGTCGGGTACGGGCCGCCCGTCGACCGACCGCCCCGCGGCGCGGCGACCGTGCTGACCCCGGCCCCGACGGTCGACGCGCTGGCCCACGGCTACGCCCCGGTGATCCACCCCGGGGCCACGGGTTGACCGCCGGAACGGGTGGCGCTCAGCCGGTGGCGTTCATGTCCTGCGCCACCTCGGCCGCGGTCAGCGCCCGGTTGTAGATGTTGACCTCGTCGATCTCGCCGGTGAACCACTCGCCCCACGCGCTGTTGCCGCCGATGGCGAGCGGGTCGTTGCTCGTGGCGATCGTCCCGGTGCGGCTGGTGCTGCGGACCAGCGCGCCGTTGACGTAGAGCCGCAGCGCGGCGCCGTCGTAGGTCACGGCCAGGTGCGTCCACACGCCGGGCGGGGCGGCGGACGGCCCCGCCACCTCGCGGTCGCCGCCGATGCGGGCGTACCCGGCCGGGTTCCCGTCACCGTCGGCGCCGTACAGCCCGTAGGAGAGGCCGGACGACCGCTCCTTGAGCACGACCGTCGACCAGGTCGCCGGCCCCGCGGGTCGGACCCAGGCGTCGATGGTCATGCCGCCGGTCAGGTCGAGCGACGGCGTGTCGGGCACGGTCACGAGGTCGCCCGACCCGTCGAACGACAGGGCTCCGCCCACGCGTCCCGTGGTCCAGAGCGCGCCGCTGACGGTGCCGTCGTTCCCGGACCCCGAGCGGTCGCCGGCGATCGTGCCGCTGCCCTCGTCGAACCCGAACGACGCCACCCGGCCCGGCGGCGCCGGCGGCGCCGTGTTGTCGACCGTCACCGTGATCGGGGCGGAGGTCAGCGAGTTGCCGGTCGGGTCGTGCACGTAGGCGGTCAGCACGTGCTGGCCGTTGGGCACCGTGCGGGTGTCCCACGACACGGAGTAGGGCGGGCTGGTGTCCTCGGCGCCGAGGGGGGCGTCGTCCACCTTGAACTGCACGCCGCTCACGCTGGCGGTGCTGGAGGCGTCGACCGAGACCGGCACGGTGCCCGACACGGTGGCGCCGTCCTCGGGGGTGAGGAAGTGGCACGAGAGCGTCGACACGCCCGCGGTGGTGAACAGGTAGTCGGGGCTGCGGACGGTGTTGCCGTCCGCGTCGGTGGACACGACCCGGTAGTGGTACGTGGTCTCGGGCTGGAGCCCGGCGATCGGCGCGCTGTGGCTCGTCGCCAGGGCCGGGTCGAGGGTGGTCGACCAGCCGTAGCTGGACGTCTCGCCGTACTCCACCTGGGTGGTGGCGGGGAGGTCGGTGGTCCAGGTCACCCGGGCCGACGACGAGGTCCGGTCGAGCACCACCACGTCGCTGATGCGGGGCCCGGGCGGCAGCGGCGTCCCCGGCAGCACCTCGACGGCCGACAGGTTCCACTGGTGGTTGGTCGGCGCCGTGGCGCCCACGACGACGGGCACGCCCACGCCCCGGGTCGCCGCAGCGGTGCGTTGCGCCCAGAAGGTGTCGCCGACGTCGCTGTCGACCCACTCGTGCACCATCTCCTGGTCGTCGGCCAGGGTACGGGCGGCGGCCCCGTCCCAGTCGTTGCCGACCGCGTGGACCCACGAGCCGTCGGCCGTCGTGGTCAGCAGCGCCGTGGGCGCCCCGGTGGCGGCGGAGAACCCGCCCGTGGCGCCGATGCCGGCGGCGCCCGCGAAGGTCACCACGGTCAGCGACTGGTCGAAGGTGCCGGAGCCGAGCGTGGACGTGAACCGGGCGTCGGTGAGGACGCCGCCGGCGCGGGCGGTCCACACCTCCGAGGTCCCGAGCCGGCTGTTGGTGCGCCGGGTCAGCGTCCAGGTGAGGCCCCCGCCCGACACGGTCGCGGTCTGGCCGCCACCGGTGGGCCCGTCGGCCGCCACGAACGCCACCACCAGCTCGTCGGCGGTGGCGGTGCTGAGGCCCGGGGTGGTCACGGTGCCCCGCCCGTCGGCGAAGCGGACGGCGTCGGTGGTGAGGGGGGAGCCGGGCCCGCCGTTGGTGACCACGATCTGGCGGGCCGGGGTCGTTCCCCGCGCGCCGCGGCCGTTGGTGGCCCGGGCGGCCAGGGTGTGGCCGCCGTCGGCGGCGGTGGTCGTGTCCCAGTCGAGCGTGTAGGGGGCGGTGGTGTCGGGCGGCCCGAGCGGGGCGCCGTCGAGCAGGAGCTCGACGCCGGTGATGCCGGCGGCGTCGCTGGCGGTCGCCTCCAGGGTGGTGGTGCCCGACACGGCGCCCCCGGTCGGCGCGGTGAGGGCCACGGTGGGGGGCGTCGAGGTCGGGTGCTGCTCGCCCGACAGGACGGTGACCTGATCGCCGGTCACCTGGACGAGCACGTCGGTGATGTTGTTGGACTCGTCCTTCTCGGCCAGGAAGTTGTCGGGGTCGGCCACCGACCGGAACCAGTAGGTGCCGTCCGCCAGGCCCTCGGCCGGGATGGACTGGCCGTCGTCGCGGTGGTCGTAGATGTCGCCGTAGCCGACCGAGATGCCGAGGGTCGCGCGCGGGTCGAGGCAGGCGCCGCCCGAGTAGGCGAAGGCGCCGACGTGGGGCAGCGACCCGTCGAACTGGGCCGAGTCGGCGATGCAGAAGCCGACCTTGGGGCTCATCACCACGGGGGCGCCGATCGAGCCGTCGGGCTGCACCGCGAACAGGCCGAACTCGGCCAGCGGGTAGTGGTAGTGGCCGTGGACCGCGTGGTAGACGAACCGGCCCACGATCGGCTTCTGCTCGGCGATCGACCACCCGCCGCTGCCGTCGTGCGAGTAGATGCGCTGCACGCCGACCGCCGAATCGGTGGCGGGGTCGTAGCTGGGCTGGATCTCCAGGGGGCCGTCACCGAAGTTGGCGACGACGTGGGTGTAGCGGAACACCCGGCCGGTGGTGTCCCGGGTGATCGACATCTGGTCGAGGGGGATGACGCTCTGCAGGTCGGGGAGGTGGGGCGTGCCCGCCGGCGCGGCTGCCGCCGGTCCCCGGCCGGGGAGCGCCACGGCGCACAGCACCGCCACCGCGCCGAAGGTGATCCGTGCCCGCCGCCGCAACCGCATCGTGCCGCCCTTCCCGTGCGCGGGCCGCGACGATCCTGTCCACCGCCGTCCCTGTGCCCGCCCTGTCCGTCCGGCGGATGGTCTAGACGCTTCGGCCGGGGCGATGCAACGCGCGCCCGCCCCGCCGGGGGCGCGGACCTGGGATGATGGCTGTTGTGCGCGTGCCGGACGACCTGTTGGTGCACCTCCGCCGGGCCCGCGACCTGGCCGACCGGTGCTACGCCGAGCCGCTCGACCTCCACGTGCTGGCGGCCGCGGCGGGGGTGTCGAGGTTCCACTTCCTGCGGTGCTTCGACGCCACCTACGGGGTGACGCCGGCGCGGTACCTGGCCGAGCGGCGCATCGAGCGGGCCCAGGATCTGCTGCGGGCGACGAACCTCACGGTCACCGAGGTGTGCCACCTGGTGGGTTACACGAGCCTCGGCTCGTTCAGCAGCCGGTTCCGGGAGCTGGTCGGCGTCTCACCGAGCGCCTACCAGGCCCGCTTCGCTGCCACCGGCGTGCCCCGCATCCCCGGTTGCTACGTGTTCATGCACGGCCTGAGCGACCGGGCCCGGGGCGCGGCGGATCGCGCAATCGCGGAGAAGCCGCCGGCGGGGGTCCGGCCCTAGGTTGCCCGTATCCGACCTGCCAGAAGGGGCTGCACGATGATCACCAATGTCTCGCTCGTCACCGTCTACGTCACCGACCAGGACGAGGCCAAGGCGTTCTACGTCGACACGCTCGGCTTCGTGGAGGGCACCGACATGTCCATGGGCGACGGTTTCCGCTGGGTGACCGTCAAGCACCCCGACCACCCCGAGCTGGAGGTCACGCTCATGGTGCCCGGCCCGCCGCAGGGCGAGGAGCTGGCCGAGGCCACGCGCCGGGCGCTCGCCGACGGGCGCATGGGGGGCATCGGTCTCAGCACCGACGACTGCCGCAAGGCCTACGAGGAGCTGTCGGCGAAGGGCGTCGAGTTCGTCCAGCCGCCGTCGGAGCGGCCGTACGGCGTCGAGGCCGTCATGCGCGACAACTCGGGCAACTGGCTGGTGCTGGTCGAGCCGAGGCCGTACACGGGCGAGGACTTCCCCCACTGACAGAGGTGACCGTGGCCTGAGGGCGAGGGCGAGGGCGAGGGCGGGTGGCCGTGGCCGGGGGGCGGGCGTGGTTGACTCGCACGCGTATGGCCCGGCAACCGTCCCCCTCCGGAGGGCCCGGCCCCGAGTTCGTCCGCCCGCTGGTCGACTTCCTGCGCACCGAGGCGGCGGGGGGCGTCGCGCTGGTGGTGGCCACCGCGGTCGCCCTGGTGTGGGCGAACTCGCCGTGGGACGCCGCCTACGACGACCTGTGGCACACCCGCCTGGCGATCTCGCTCGGCGGGCACGAGCTCGACCTCGACCTGCGGCACTGGATCAACGACGGCCTGATGACCGTGTTCTTCTTCGTGGTCGGGCTGGAGATCAAGCGGGAGCTGGCGGAGGGCGAGCTGCGGGAGCCCCGCAAGGCCGCCCTGCCCGCCATCGCCGCGGTGGGCGGGATGGTGGTCCCGGCGCTGATCTTCCTCGCCCTCAACGCCGGGCGGCCGGCCGCCGACGGCTGGGGCATCCCCATGGCCACCGACATCGCCATGGCCGTGGGCGTGCTCAGCCTGCTGGGCGGCCGCGTGCCCGCGTCGCTCAAGCTGTTCGTCCTCGCTCTCGCCATCGTCGACGACATCGGGGCGATCCTGGTGATCGCCCTGTTCTACGGCGACGCCGTCCACCTGGACGCCCTGGCCGTCGCCGGCCTGCTCGTGGCCGCCACGCTGGTCATGCGGTGGGCCGGCGTGCGCTCGTTCGCGGCCTACGTCGCGGCCGGGGTCGTGCTGTGGCTGGCGGTCCACGAGTCGGGTGTGCACACCACGCTCGTGGGGGTCGTGCTCGGCCTGCTGGCGCCGACCCGGCCGATGCGCCAGCCCGACCTGATCGACGCCGACGCCCTGGCCGACGTGTCGTCCTACGAGGCGGCCCGCGAGACGGTGGCGCTGGCCCGGGACTCCGTGTCCGTCGTCGAGTGGCTGGAGCACCGGCTGCACGGCTGGTCGAGCTTCGCCGTCGTCCCCCTGTTCGCGCTGGCCAACGCGGGCGTGCCGATCAGCGGCGACGCCGTGGGCGCCGCGTTCACCTCGCGGCTGGGGGCGGGCATCGTGGTCGGCCTGGTGGTGGGCAAGCCGGTCGGCATCACGGCGTGCACCTGGCTGGCCGTCCGGCTGCGGTGGGGCGTGCTGCCGGACGGGGCGGCGTGGCGGGGCATCGTGGCCGTGAGCGCGCTGGCCGGCATCGGGTTCACGGTGTCGGTGTTCGTGGCCGGCCTGGCCTTCGACGGCGCGCCGGCCCGCCAGGACGAGGCCAAGGTG
>DASSGC010000697.1:0-2087 GCA_035693765.1 Acidimicrobiales bacterium | reverse complement strand
ACTTCCGCGGCACGTCGCCGTCCGGCGACGCGGTGTACGAGCCCCGCGAGAAGGGAATCGACGTCCTGATCGCGCTCCACCTCGTGATGGGCGCCCTGCGCGATGAGTACGACGCAGCCGTGCCGGTCTCTGGTGACTCCGGCTCGCCGCCCGGGCGGTGACGGCGAGCCGGCGTGCCGTCACGGGGTGGGCCAGGCCACCGACTTGGTCTCGAGGTACTGGTCGAATCCGGCGGTGCCGTTCTGGCGGCCCACGCCGCTGTCCTTGTAGCCGCCGAAGGGCATGTCGGCGGCGTAGGTGTTGCCGCCGTTCATCATCATCACGCCGGCGCGGACCCGGCGGGTGACGGCGAGGGCACGCTCGTGCGACCCGGAGTAGACCGCGCCGGCCAGGCCGTACCTGCTGTCGTTGGCGATCCGGACGGCGTCGTCGTCGTCCTCGAAGGGGATCACGACCAGCACGGGGCCGAAGATCTCCTCCTGGGCGATGGTCATCGAGTTGTCCACGTCGGTGAAGAGCGTCGGCTCGACGTACCAGCCCTTGTCGAGGTCCTTGGGGCGACCGCCGCCGAGCGCCAGGGTGGCGCCCTCGGCCACACCCTTGTCGATGTAGCCGAGCACGCGCTCTCGCTGCTTGGCGGAGATCTGGGGGCCCTGGAGCACGTCGGGGCGCTGGGGGTCGCCGTAGGGGACGTTCGCCATCATGCCCTTGAGCAGGTCGACCCCCTCGTCGTAGCGGGTGCGGGGGAGGAGCATGCGGGTGGGGATGGCGCAGCCCTGGCCGGCGTGGGAGCAGACGGCCAGGCCCATCATCGTGGCCGTGGGGAGGTCGGCGTCGTCGAGGACGATGGTGGCCGACTTCCCGCCCAGCTCGAGGAAGAGGCGCTTCATGGTGGCGGCGCCCTTCTCCATGATCCGCTTGCCCACGGCGGTCGAGCCGGTGAACGAGATGAGGTCGACCTGGCGTGACAGCGTGAGCTCCTCGCCCACGAGGTGGTCCGAGGAGGTGACGACGTTGACGACGCCGGCCGGGATGTCGGTCTTCTCGGCGACGAGCCGCCCCATCAGGGTGGCGTTCCAGGGCGTGTCGGGGGCCGGCTTCAGCACGACGGTGTTGCCGGTGGCGAGGGCCTGGGCGAGCTTGTTGACCGCGACCTCGAAGGGATAGTTCCAGGGCGTGATCGCACCGACCACGCCGGCCGCCTCCTTCCAGATCCTCCGGGTCTGCAGGGTCCCCCGCATGTCCGGGGCGTCGGGGAGCTCGGTCTCCCAGGCGTACCGGTCGATCAGCTCGGCCGGGTAGCGCAGGGCGTGGGCCAGCGGGACGTCGAGCTGCGGGCCGTGCGTGAGCATCCGTGGGGCGCCGGCCTCGAGGATGAGCTGCTCCCGCAGCTCCTCCTGCTCCGCCTCGAGCGCCTCCTGGAACTGCAGCAGGCAGCGCTTGCGGAAGGCCCGGTCGGTCGACCAGTCGGTCTCGTCGAAGGCCCGGCGGGCGGCCGTGATGGCGCGCCGCATGTCGTCGGCGGAGGCGTCGGCGACCTGGCCCAGCACCTCCTCGGTGGCCGGGTTGACGTTCTCGAACGTCTTGCCGCCGGTCGCCTCGACGAGCTTGCCGTCGATCAGCATGCGGGGTTCGGGGTTCACCTTCGCGGTGTCGGCCACGGTTGTCTCCTCGGTCGTCGTTCGGTCGGACGGGACGGGTCGGTCAGCGCGGCAGGCCCAGGACCCGCTCGGCGACGATGTTGCGCTGGATCTCCGAGGTGCCACCGGCGATGGTGCCGGCGAAGCTGCGGAGGTAGCGGTTGAACCAGCTCGTGTTGAAGGCGTCGAGCTGCAGGTGGTTGAACGGCCCGCTCAGCGCGGTGTGGTCGAGCGCCGCCGGGCCGAGCGCCTCGACCGCGTGGCCGAGCGCGCCCTGCATGGCCTCCGACCCGAACAGCTTCAGGATCGACTGCTCGTCGGCGGCCACGCCCCGCTGCGTCTTGGCGAGGGTCCGGTAGCCGAGCAGCTTGAGCGCCTGCGCGTCGATCGCGACCGACGCGTACCAGTCGAGGACGCGCGGGTCGTGGTCGAGGCTGGTGCCGGCCG
>DASSGC010000696.1:0-2708 GCA_035693765.1 Acidimicrobiales bacterium | reverse complement strand
GGCGTCATGTTCGGCTCGCCGGAGACCACCCCCGGCGGCCGGGCGCTGAAGTTCTACTCGTCGGTGCGCCTCGACATCCGGCGCATCGAGGCGATCAAGGAAGGCACCGAGGTCACCGGCAACCGCACCCGGGTCAAGGTGGTGAAGAACAAGGTCAGTAGCCCCTTCCGCCAGGCCGAGTTCGACATCATGTTCGGCAAGGGCATCAGCCGGGAGGGCTCCCTGCTGGATGTGGGCGTCGACCTGGGCCTGATCAAGAAGTCGGGGGCCTGGTACACCTACGACGGCGAGCAGCTGGGCCAGGGCCGCGAGAACGCCAAGGTGTTCCTGGTCGAGCACCCCGAGGTGATGGTCGAGATCTCCGAGCGCATCCGTTCCCAGCTCGGCATCGGCACCCCGGCTCTCGGTTCCGGTGACGGCGACAGCGCCACCCACGGATCCGGCGACGTGATGACCGCCCAGGACGACGAACCCATCTCCCTCGACTGATGTGGAACGGTCTGTCAAGTGGGTCGCGAGGGGTTCGTCGGGTCGACTAGGGGCGCGTCGAGGCGGAGGGAGGGCGGTCAAGGCCGGCCGAAGGCCGCCCGTAGGGGGAGTCTTGAGGGCCCGGTCAGTGCTTGGTGAGCACGATGGTTGAGGAAGCCCGTCAGGGCTTGTTGAGGGCTTCGGGCTTCGTGCCGATGGGGTGGGCCGCGGTCGAGGGCTCGGCCATGCGCCGGGCGGTGGCTGGTGGGCTGGCCGCCAGACTGATGTACGCGCGTTGGTGTCGCAGGAGAGCGTTGCGCAGCGAGGTGCCCCACACTGATCGCGGCGCTGCCGTGGCCGGTGGTCATAGTCGAGACGGGGATCGGTGCTGCAGCGGCGGTGGCCCGGCGCATGGCGAAGGTCCTCGCTCACGCCCAGCCCGGGCGGTGGAGCGAGCGGACGGTGATGGTCATCTCAGTTGGTAGTCATCTCGGCCCACACGAACCCGGCGAGCTCCCGGGCGATGGCGGTGACGACGACCTTGCGGTTGGTCTTGCGGGCATCGAGGCGGCGGAACCTGCCGCACAGGCGCAGCTGCGCGGTCCAGGCCCGAGCGACGACGGCGGGGGCGAGACCCTCCTGGCGGCGGCGCATGGTGGTGCCCACCTGGGGCTTGGCCTTGTAGGCCCAGGCGGCCTCGACGAGCTGGGCGCGCAGGTGTCCGTTGCCGGCGTGGGTGATGCCCCCGCGACGGGTGCGGTCCCCGCTGGAGTCCTCGCAGGGGACCAGCCCGGTGAAGCCCATGAACATCCCGGCGGTGGGGAACCGGCGCCAGTCGCACACCTCGCTGGCCAGGGTGAGACCGCCGAGGTGGGTGATGCCGCGGTAGGCGGCCATGCGGGCCACCGCGTCGGCAAAGGGGTCCCGGTCGCACCAGGGCCCCAGGTCGGCCTCGATGGCATCGACCGCGGCTTCGCGGGCGCTGAGGGTGGCCTGGTAGTGGGCCAGGGTCTCGTTCAAGGCCCGCTCGTCGAAGCGCTGGGCGCGGATCCACGCCTGGTGCTTGAGCGTCCAGTTGTCCCCGCCCCGCCACACCCGGCCGTGACGCAACAAGAACTTGCCCAGCCGGTGACGGGCTCGGGTGCGGTCGATGACCATGTCGGCCCGAGCCCGGCACAGGTCCCGCACCGCCTCTTCGGCGATCGTCGGCACCCGCACCGAACTGAGCTGGCCGCCGCGGAACAGCAGCGCCAACCGGCGGGCGTCGCGTTTGTCGGTCTTGACCCGGTCACCCTGACGGGTCGGGATCAGCGACGGGGCGATCACCTCACAGCGCATCCCCGCGTCTCGCAGCACCCGGGCCAGCTCATAGCCAGTCGGCCCGGCCTCATAGCAGGCCCACACCCGGCGGGGATCATCGAACCGGGCGATCAGCCGACGCACCGACTCGTCATCGGCGCTGATCTTGTCCAACACCGGCGACATCGACCCCGGCTCGAGCAGCCCGGTCGAGATGGTGTTCTTGTGCACGTCCATTGCCAGGACGCGCGCCTCAGGAGGAACATGAATTCAACACGGCCGGCTCCTTCCGTATGTGGCTCGGTCCGCCTCATGGTGGGCAACCCACGCAAGATGCGGAACGGGCCGGCCGTTCCATACTCACTGACCGCGCCCACCCGCCGTCGCCCGCCCGACTCCGGCTGGCCGTGGCCGGTCGGTGTCGGGCGACGGGGCGGGGCGAACTCGGTAGCCGGATCTCGGCCTGGCTGGCCTAGCCTGGCAGGCTGCGATGGCTGACAAGACCTACATGGTGCGCACCTTCGGGTGCCAGATGAACGAGCACGACTCCGAACGCATCGCCGGCCTGCTGGAGGCCGACGGGCTGCGTCCGGCCGCGAGCGTGGACGATGCCGACGTGGTCGTGCTCAACACCTGCTGCATCCGCGAGAACGCCGACAACAAGCTGTACGGCAACCTCGGCCAGCTCAAGGCGCTCAAGCAGCGCCGGCCCGACATGCAGATCGTGGTCGGTGGCTGCCTGGCCCAGAAGGACCGCGACCTCATCGTCGAGCGGGCGCCCCACGTGGACGTCGTGTTCGGCACCCACAACCTCGGGTCGCTGCCGGCCCTGCTCGAGCGGGCACGGCACAACCAGGAGGCCCAGGTCGAGATCCTCGAGTCGCTGGAGACGTTCCCCTCGACGCTGCCGACCCGCCGGGAGTCGCCCTACGCGGCCTGGG
>DASSGC010000695.1:0-3784 GCA_035693765.1 Acidimicrobiales bacterium | reverse complement strand
GCGGCTGCTGGTCGAGGTCGGCGACGTCACCCGCTTCCCCGACAAAGGCCACTTCGCGTCCTGGACCGGCACCGCCCCCATCGACGCCTCCTCCGGCGACCACGTCCGGCACCGGCTCTCCCGCGGCGGGAACCGGCAGATCAACCGCGTGCTGCACACCATGGCGGTAGTCCAGCTGCGCAACCCCACCGAGGGCCGCGCCTACTACGACCGGAAGAAGGCCAACGGGAAGTCCTCGAACGAAGCCATGCGCTGCCTCAAACGACGACTATCCGACCTCGTCTACAAGACCATGCTCGAGGACCTCGTCGCGGCACAGAAGACGGGCCCGGGAGGACAACCAGGCAACGACTCTGACTCCAGCGTGACCGGCTCACAGCCCAGCACCGGCTCTTCGGACAAGTCACTTCCCGGACCCGCCACCACCAAGCCTACGACCGGCATCCCCAAGGCGTCTTGACACAGAAGGGAGCCATGAGCGGACGTCCGTGCGCCGTATGGCTTTTGGACCGTGTTCCTGACACGCCGGCCGTGGTCGTGGCAGGGTCGTCTGCGTGGGGGTCCGGCTGTCGATGAGGCTCAGCGGTGCCGCCGTGGTGTTGGCCATGGCGGCCTGCACCGCACCCCCGGGTACGGAGCTCGGCTTGAAGCAGCCGGTCGGTGCCGAATGCGGCGGGCGTCCCGTGCCAGCAACCTCGGCACCGTCCACCCCGGAGTCACGTGCCGCGCAGGAGCAGGTAGAGGCGTTCATCAGTGACTACTACCGGGCTTGGAAGCGCGCGGGAAAGCCGGGGAGCACGTTCGATGCGTGGAAGGCTGAGCGAGCCACACTTGCGGCGCGGCACATGGTCGACGAGGGCGCCTTCGCTCTCGACGAGGGAGGGCTGGGGTGGCCCGCGAACCATGACCCTGATCGAGAGCAGATCCGGAGCGTCTCGGTCTCCGGCGACCTTGCCTGGGTGAGGAGCGAGGTCAGCAACCCCCCTGTGCGCTTCTATACGTACCTCCTGAGCAGGGTCGACGAAGGGTGGCGCATCGAGCGGACGACCATGACGTTGGATCCGCCCACCGCGCCGGTGCTGAACCCACGAGCTCACCAAGCACTGCTCGATGGCGTGGGCCCAGAAACGTTGCTTCAGGGTCACCCCGAGCGGGCGCCGTCCGATCCTGAAGTTCTCTTTGCGTCGCCCTACAGGGTGGAGCGAGTCGGTCGGATCACCACCTCCGGAGTCATGACCGTGCACGACTTCGGGTGGATGGGCGTCGACCTCGCGCCGCTGTCGCAGCGAGCTCCCGCCGGTACGTACCCGGTCCTCGTCTCCCACCGCCCCGACGGTGTCAACGCCGCTGTGCGGGTGCGGTTCTCGGACGAGCCGGTCACGAGGTGGGTCAGCGGTGCCCGGGTCGGCTCCGACAACCAGATCATCGTCGATGCGGGCAAGGTCGTGGTGCTGGACTTCACGACGATGCCTCGTTGCCGGAACGAGCGGATGGTGGAGCTCTACCAAGACCGCCTGAAGACCACCGACGGCGACCTCTTCAGCATCGGCGGAGGTCCGGACGACGCGGTCGTCGTCCAGGCGGGATACGGCGACGGCGTCTACCCGGTCTACTGGGGCGTCACGAAGGACGGGACGATCACGGATCTCCTGGTCGACTTCCTCGTCGACTGAGGTGCTCGAGCGCAGGCCCATTGCCGTGAGCGTGATTATCTGACCATCGGCAGATCTGGTAACCGACCGCTGTGGCTAGCCCGCCTCGCGGCGGATAGACGCGCCTAGCGACACATCCACACGGGGCTATCCCCCCGACGCTTGTCTGGGTGTATACATGCTCTCGGGGGCGCACGCTGCGCAGCTGGCTGATCCCGGGGGATCGTCAGCCCACGCTTCGGCAGACATCAACGCCGGGGGGTCCCTGCTCAATCCAGTACGCCCATCGTCAGGGGAAATTGCATGCTCAAGCGAATGTTCGTAGCACTGGCCGTCATGGCTTTCGCAGTCGTCGGCGTCTCCGCTAGTTCGGCCAGCGCCTCCAGCTCCGTCAACGCGAAGAAATGCGGGGTCAGTGACCGCTCCGACGTGACGGTCGATAGGAAGACCGACACCGTCACCGTCCGTGGCGACCTCAGCACGGCTGGCAACAACTTCTACTGCTACACCAACATCCCGGTCGAGGCCGGTGACACCGTCACCTTCGACTTCCTTGGCACCTGCGGCGGGGGCACCCCTCGCGTGTACCTCCAGTTCGACGATGGCGCGTCTCCCGGCGAGAACACTTTCGACAGCGGAACGTGCACGCAACTGACCGCCAACACCGGCACCGTCACCTACACAATCACGAAGAGCGGCACCATCACAGCGTTCGCCGAGATCCACGACAGTGACAACGGCCAGACGACGTACTCGAACCTCGTCATCGCCGACACCCGAATCAACTTCTAGGCACATCCCAGCGCATGCGACGGGCGGAACCTTCGGGTTCCGCCCGTCGCTGCTTCCACGAGGAGCCCGTCTTGGACTTCTGAGGTCATCTGACAGGAGCCGAGAGTCATAGCTCAGTACTGGCTATATCCGGTTCAAGCAGGGCCACCTCCATCACCCGAACTCGACGACTGCCCAGGCTCGTGAAGCCCTCGTCCCCCTGCACAACCGGAGTCAGGGCCCTCGAAAGGGAAGCCCCGGCCGACGGAATGAACACCACGACGTCTCTTCTTCGTGTGGTCGATGCGGACAGGACCGGGTGGGGCCAGCCCCAAGTAAGCCCTTCGCCGTCCCGGGCACCCGGCCAGCGGCATCCCGGCATGGTGCCTCACAGTGGGCGAACAGGCGGCGCAGAGACGCACTGATGTCTGTTGTTGGACGCGGCTCGACGCCTAGCGTGGGGCACATGGCATTCCTGAGGCTTGCATTCTTCCCCGGCGGCACAGCCGAGCAGTGGGCGGCTGTCGCGGGAGCCGTTGGTGACGTCTCATCGCCGGAGGGCCGGCGTGCCTTTGCCGCCGGACCCGTTGAGGACGGTTGGCAGGTGATGCAGTTGTGGGACAGCCGTGAGGGCCTCGAGGGTTTCAACCGCGAGGTCTTCTTCCCCGCGGTCGCTGGTCTTGGTAACCGCGGGTTCACCCAAGCCCCTGTCGTCCGTGACATCGACACCGCCATCGCCTGGATCGGCGAGCAGCGGCTCTGACGATGCCGGCCCGGGCCACCGCCATTCGACTCGGGCACTCGACCTCTGCGACGGCTCCGCGCTCATCTGGCGGCGATGAGACGCACGCTCAGCAGGCCACCCCGGCCCTGGTAAGGGCTTCGGCGCTTGCGGATACCCGATACCAAAGTGACTTGCCTGGGCGGAGACGTCGCCCGCGTGGAAAGACTGCGGCAGATGGCCGTGGTGGCGCAGCGGGGAAACGGTCGAGGGGTCATTTCGAGCCATTCCCAAGCCCTTGGCCGAGGTGCCATGATCCACCCGTGGGCCCCCCGGCCGACACGGAAAGCCGCGCCGAGGAGGGCTGTCGTGTCCCGAGCAAGCCTCAACCCCGACGGTGACACCGCAGGGCACTGGGCCGCTGGCTGCCGCCGCCCACGGAGCGACGAATGACTGCCACGACGTCGCTGACCCAGATGCAGCTGCTGGGCGTCGGCAGTGGCACCAACGTCGCCGAGGGCTATCCGCGCTTCGCCCCGACACCGGCCCAGGCGGCCATCCTGGCTCGACTGCCCGAGTTGATGGCCGAGGCCCAGCGCACGCCGTACCCGATTCTGGAGACCCGGGCCCACGCGGCGTT
>DASSGC010000694.1:0-42085 GCA_035693765.1 Acidimicrobiales bacterium | reverse complement strand
ACCTCGGCCGGCGCATCGTCGACGAGGGCCACCAGCACGTCAACTTCGCCATCGTGGCGTCGGGGCCCCACGCCGCGAGCCCCCACCACGAGGCAGGGCCGCGCGTCATCGGCCCGGGGGACGTCGTGCTCTGCGACTTCGGGGGCACGATGGTCGACGCCGAGGGGGTGGGCTACTGCAGCGACATCACACGGTGCGTCCACGTCGGCGAGGCGCCGGCCGAGGTGGCCGAGGCGTACGCGGTGCTCCACGAGGCCCAGCGGGCCGCGGTGGCCGCGGCGGCCGTGGGCACGCCGTGCGAGGCGGTCGACGGGGTGGCGCGGCGGGTGATCGCGGCGGCCGGCTACGGCGACCGGTTCATCCACCGGACGGGGCACGGCATCGGGGTCGAGGAGCACGAGGATCCCTACATCGTCGCCGGCAACACCACGCTGCTGGCGCCCGGCCACGCGTTCTCGGTGGAGCCCGGCATCTACGTCCCGGGCCGGTTCGGCCTGCGGCTGGAGGACATCGTGGTGGCGGCGGACGCCGGGCCCGACGAGCTGAACCGGGCCGACCACGCGCTGGCCGTCGTCGACGGCTGAAGGCCCACCCGGTCACGGCCCTCCCGCCGGGTGGCGGGTCGGCGCCGCCGATTGCCGTGCCGCCGCCGGCGGGCCCTACCCTCGCTCGCCGTGATCCGCCTCGACGCCGCCACCGTGCTGCTGCAGTGGGCCGTCGGTGGCCTGCTGTTCCTGTGGGTGACGACGC
This sequence comes from Acidimicrobiales bacterium, assembly GCA_035693765.1. Lineage (GTDB taxonomy): Bacteria > Actinomycetota > Acidimicrobiia > Acidimicrobiales > VFJN01 > ZC4RG19. Next base: position 41,335 of record DASSGC010000694.1, on the reverse strand, counting down.
GGGCCCGCGAGGTGGGGATCGGCTACGGCTGGCTGCTCCGCGGCGTGTACCTGGCGATGGCGCTGGGGGCGTTCGCCGCGGGTGTCGCGCTCGACCCGGTGCCGGTGCGGGAGGCCTCGTCGCTGGCCGTGGCGGCCGCCGCCGGCGGGGCGCTCGCGGTGTCGATCGTCCGGCGCCGGGCGGGCGTGGCCGGCGAGCGGGCCCGGGTGGCGCGGCGCTCGGCCCGGGTCAGCGCCATGACCGGCATCGACCGCCGCCCCGAGGGCCCCGACGAGGAGGTCCCCGAGTTCCCCCCGGTGCTCGACCTGGTGGCGCCGCTCGCCGGCCTGCCCGGCCTGGTGGCGGCCGGCATCGCCGCCGGTGACCCGGCCCTGCTGTCGGTGGTGCGGGTGCTGGTGGGGGCCGCGTTCCTGGGATCGATCTCCGACGGGATGCTGCTCGGCCACTGGTACCTGGTGCAGCCCGGCCTCGCCCGGCGCCCGCTGCTGGAGATGGTGCGGTGGACCGGGATCGTCTGGCCGTTCGAGATCGCGGTGCTGCTGTGGCCGGTCGGCATGGTCTCGGTGCTGAACGGCACGATCGACGACGGCTACGGCGGCGTGTTCGGCTGGTTCTGGGTGGCGTGCGCGGTCACGACGATCGGGCTCGTCGTGGTGACCCGGGCGGCCCTGCGGGAGCGCTACTACTCGGCGGTGATGGCGGCGACCGGCCTGCTCTACCTGGCCATCCTGACGGCCTTCGGCACCGACCTCGTGGCCCGCGCCGTGCTCGCCTCCTGACCCGTCCCCTCCCGGGTCAGCCCCGCAGGTCGGCGTGCGTGCACTGCGGCGGCGCGTTGACGGGGTTGCAGCGGGCGGCGGTGTCGCCGGGCAGGTCCACGGCGTAGCCGGTGCCGAAGCGCTCGTCGGGCCAGACGTAGTCGGTCGACACGAACTGGGCCCCGCTGGCCAGCGCCGCGTCCCGCATGGTGGTGTCGCCCGACCGGGCCTGCACCGTGTCCGCGTCGGCCCGGGTGCGGACGACGAATCCCTGGCTCACGAGGTTGCGGATGCGGTCGCCCTGGCCGATGGGGTCGTTCACCACCATCATCGCCGCATCCGGGTCGGTCGCCGGCACGTCGACGAAGATCGAGCGGTCGGCGAGGTCGGGCACCTGACCGCGATAGGCGTCCCGCTTGGCGCCCTTGTCGTCGAGCACGAACAGCACCTTGCCGCGGGCGGCGTCGAGCCGGGGCCAGCGACCGGCGCGCACGGCCTCGGCCAGCGTGGCCGACCGGCCCCGCACCTCGGCCGGGGTGAGCACCTCCTCGGGTGGGAACACCGCGGCGATCTCGGCCTCGAGGTCGGCGAAGGCCGCGCCCGACCACGGCACCGGGGCGACGAAGCCGAACCCCGGGTCGGCGATCAGGCCGTCCTTGGCCTCGATCTGGATGGTGACCGGCAGGTGCCGGGGATGGGCCTGCGACCACTCGCGCACGTCGGTGAGGCAGGCGACGAAGGTCGGGCACGTCGACCGGAAGTCGACCTCCTGGATGTGGAGGACCTTGAGCCCCGGGCCCGCCAGGGCCGGGTCGGGCGGCGCCAGGCCGAGCACGGGGCCCAGCGCCGGCGCGGCGAAGCGGCCCCCGGCGTCGTCGTCGACGAACACGTCCAGCTCGATCTGGCGGACGCCGGCGTCGAGCTCCTCGGTGAGCGTCCGGTGGGTGTACTCCAGGCCGTCGGCCTGCGGGCCCAGGAACGCCTTCAGCGCGTCGAGCAGCACGGGCTCCGGCTCCACGTGGTAGCTGTTGTGCGACGCCAGCACCTGGACCTGGTTGAACCGGATCTGGGGGCCGCGCCCGTGGCCGGGACCGCCGCCGGGCCCGCCCGGAGCCGGGCCGGGCACGCAGCCGGCGGCGAGCGCGATCGCGAGGGCGAGCGCGGCGGCGGCCATCGGGTGGGAGGTGCGGCGACGGTTCACCGCCGCAGCATGCCAGTCGCGCGCCTGGGTGTGCCCTGTTTCATGCTGTCACACGATCGTCTGTTGACAGGATTCCAGTCGTCTCCTAGCTTGCGCGGTTGTGACCCAGGTCACGACCTTGTGTCACGTGTGACATCGGCGCGCGACTCGGTGCGCGCGACGGTCAGCTAACCGCCCACGGCTGTGGGCTCGTGTGAGGAGGGGGCCACGTGGGTTCGACAGCGAAGCGTTCACGACGGGTGCGCCGGGCAGCAGCGGTGCTCGCCCTGGCGCTGGTGGCCGCCGCGTGCGGCGGTGGCGACGACGACGGCGGCGGTGGCGGGGCCACCGGCGGCGACGCCGGCACGCCGACGCCGGGCGGCAAGGTGGTCTACGGCCTCGAGGCCGAGACCATCGACGGCTGGTGCCTGCCCGAGGCCCAGCTCGCCATCTCCGGCATCATGGTGACCGACGCCATCTACGACACGCTCACCCGGCCCAACGCCGAGGGCGTCGTCGAGCCGTGGCTGGCCGAGTCGGTCGAGGCCAACGCCGACTCGACCGTGTGGACCATCAAGATCCGCGAGGGCGTGAAGTTCCACGACGGCAGCGACCTGACGGCAGAGGTCGTGAAGAACAACCTCGACGCCTACCGGGGCACCTACCCCACCAGGAAGCCGCTCCTGTTCGTCTTCGTGCTCGAGCCCATCCAGAGCGTCGACGTGCTCGACCCGCTGACCGTGCAGGTCACCATGAAGCAGCCCTGGGTCAGCTTCGACGCCCAGCTCTACAGCAGCGGCCGGCTGGGCATCATGGCCCAGGCCCAGCTCGACGACACCGCCTCCTGCGCCGAGAACCTCATCGGCACCGGCCCGTTCAAGAAGGTCGACTGGGTCCCCAACCAGAGCTTCACGGCCGAGAAGAACCCCGACTACTGGGCAACCGACGCCGCGGGCAACCAGCTCCCGTACCTCGACGAGATCGAGTTCCGGCCGGTGCCCGAGGTGCAGCAGCGGCTCAACGCCCTCGAGTCGGGCGACCTGAACGCCATGCACACGAGCGAGCCCGAGACGGTGTCCGAGCTGCGGGACCGGGCCGAGTCGGGCGAGGTCAACGCCTACGAGTCCGAGGAGTTCGGCGAGGTCGGCTACCTCATGCTCAACGTGACCCACCCGCCCTTCGACAACATCACGGCCCGTCAGGCGGTCGCCTACGCGTCGAACTTCGACGAGCTCAACGCCATCCTGGGCGACGGCATCCTGACCCAGGCCACCGGCCCGTTCGCCCCGGGCAACATCGGCAACCTCGACGACACCGGCCTCCCCCAGTTCGACCTCGACAAGGCCAAGAGCCTGGTCGAGCAGTACAAGGAGGAGACCGGGCAGGACCTGGCGTTCACCTATTCGACCACCAACGTGCAGTTCACGACCGAGCTGGCCCAGCTCTTCAAGCAGCAGGCCGAGGCCGCCGGCATGAGCGTCGACATCGTCCAGGTCGACCAGTCCACGCTGATCGACACCGCCATCCAGGGCGACTTCCAGGCGATGAGCTGGCGCAACCACCCCGGCGGCGACCCCGACCAGCAGTACAACTGGTGGAAGTCGGGCTCGCCGGTGAACTTCGGCAAGTTCTCCGACCCGGAGATCGACCGGCTGCTCGACGAGGGCCGCACCACCAAGGACGGCCGCGACCAGATCTACGAGGACCTCAACAAGCGCTTCGCCGAGCAGCTCTACGACCTGTGGACCTACTACACGCCATGGGTGGTGGCCACCGCCACCGACGTCCACGGTGTGCCGGGCGAGGGCCCGAACGCGGCCGAGCCGTTCCCCGGCCTGGCCACCGGTCACCTCGTGGCCTACATGTGGGTCGAGCAGTAGGGGGAGCGGGGCCGACATGCGCAAGCTCCTGCCCCGGCTCGTCCACCTGCTGATCGTCCTCTTCCTGGTCACCGTCTTCGTCGCGGCGCTGACCTCGATGCTGCCGGGCGACCCGGTGGACGCGATCGCCGGGTTCGCCAGCCCCGAGCAGAAGGACGCGCTCCGGGACGATCTCGGCCTGGACGACCCGCTGCCGGTGCAGTACGGCCGGTGGATCAGCGGGTTCGTCCAGGGCGACCTGGGCGGCTACTACAGCGTGACGGGTGAGCGGCCGGTGATGGACCGGGTGACCGAATCGCTGCCGGTGTCGCTGCAGCTCATGGTGTACGCCCAGGTGCTCGCGCTCCTCGTCGCCATCCCGGCCGGGGTCGTCACCGCCTACCGGGCGGGTAGCCGCTTCGACAAGGGGGCCAACGCCACCGCCTTCGGCATGCTCGCCTTCCCGAACTTCGCCCTGGCGCTGGTGCTCGCGTACTACGTCGGGGTGCAGTTCGGGTGGCTGCCGGTCAGCGGCTACGTCAAACCCAGCGAGGACCTCGTCGAGCACATCCGGCGCATGGCCATGCCGGCCATCAGCCTGGCCATCGGCCAGATCGCCGTCTACATGCGCCTGCTGCGCAGCGACATGATCGCCACGCTGCAGGAGGACTTCATCACCATGGCCAAGTCGAAGGGCATCTCGCCCCGGCGGGTGCTGTGGCGCCACGCCCTGCGGCCGTCGAGCCTGACCCTGCTGACCGTGGCGGGCCTCAACGTCGGCACGCTCATCGGCGGCGCGGTCATCGTCGAGGTCATCTTCTCGCTGCCCGGCATCGGGACCCTGCTGTACGAGGCGATCAGCGCCCGCCAGTACATCGCGCTCCAGAGCCTGGTGGCGATCATCGCCGTCGGCTACGTCCTCATCAACTTCCTGGTCGACCTGCTCTACGTCGTCCTCGACCCACGGATCCGCCATGCCCGAGCCTGAGTCCCCGCCGGTCGAGCTGCCGTCGCTCACGCCGGTCTCGACCCTCCAACCCGTCGACCTGGTAGCGGCCGAGGGCGGCGCCCCGCTGGAGGGCCGGGCGGCCCGGCGCGGCCGGCTCGGCGTCTTCGGCAGCCTGGCCATCGCATGGCTGGGCTTCGTGATCCTGATCGCGCTGACCGCACCGTTGCTCCCGCTCGACGACCCCGACAAGAGCTTCGTCTCGATCGTCGGCCAGCCGCCCGGCACCGACGGTCACGTCCTCGGCGGCGACGCCCTCGGGCGCGACCTGCTCAGCCGCATGGTGTGGGGCTCGCGAGCCTCGCTGCTGCTCGGTGTCGGGTCGGTGCTGATCGGGCTCGTGCTCGGCGGCCTGCTCGGGCTGATCGCCGGCTACTTCCGGGGGAAGGCCGACACCGTCTTCACCGGCGGGTTCGACGTCATGCTGTCGTTCCCCCAGCTCATCCTGGCGTTGACGCTGGTGACGGTCTTCGCCAGCGGCGAGGGCATCACCTCGACCCGGCGCATGGTGGTGCTGGTGCTCGCCCTGGGGGTGGTCTCCATCCCGGTGCTCGGCCGCATCACGCGGGCCAACGCGCTGGCCTGGTCGCAACGCGAGTTCGTGCTGGCGGCGCGGGCCATGGGCGCCCGCCACCGCCAGATCATGTTCGGCGAGGTGCTGCCCAACGTGCTGCCCGCCATGTTCTCGATCGCCCTGCTCGGCGTGGCCGTGGTCATCGTCGCCGAGGGCGGTCTCAGCGTGCTGGGGGTGGGCGTGAAGACACCGACGCCGTCGTGGGGCAACATCCTCGCCGAGGGCCGGGCCGACCTGCGGGACTCACCCCACATCGTGCTCATCCCCACCGTGGTGATCTTCCTCACCGTGCTCTCGCTCAACTACCTGGGCGACATCGTGCGGGCCCGGTTCGACGTGCGGGAGAGCGCGCTGTGACGCCCGCCCGCCGCCACGTCAGCACGAGCCCCGACGATTTCCACCTGGCCGGGCGCGACCTGCTCGACGTCGTCGACCTGCGGACCTCGTTCCACACGCCGCGCGGGGTCGTGAAGGCGGTCGACGGCGTGTCGCTCGCGCTCGCCCGGGGCCGCACCCTCGGCCTCGTCGGCGAGTCGGGCTGCGGCAAGTCGGTGCTGTCCCGGTCGATCATGGGCCTGCTGCCGTCGACCGCCCGGCGGCAGGGCACGATCACGTTCGCCGGCGTGCGCCTCGACGAGCTGGGGCCGGCGGCGCTGCGGGAGTACTGGGGCACCCAGATGTCGATGGTGTTCCAGGACCCGATGACGTCGCTCAACCCCGTGATGCGGATCGGGCGCCAGATCATGGAGTCGCTCGAGGTCCACACGGAGATGAGCCGCGCCGACGCCAGGGAGACGGCGCTGGCCCTGCTCCGCTCGGTGCACATCCCCGAGGCCGAGCGGCGGCTGCGCCAGTACCCCCACGAGCTGTCGGGCGGCATGCGCCAGCGGGTGGTGATCGCGGTGGCGCTGGCGTGCGGCCCCCAGCTCCTGTTCGCCGACGAGCCCACGACCGCGCTGGACGTGACCGTCCAGGCCCAGATCCTCGACCTGCTCGGGGAGCAGCAGCGCGAACGCGACATGGCGGTGGTGCTGGTCAGCCACGACCTGGGCGTCGTGGCCGGGCGGACGCACGACATCGCCGTGATGTACGCGGGCCAGATCGTCGAGCAGGCGCCGACCAGCACCCTGTTCTCCGAGGTGCGCATGCCGTACACCGAGGCGCTGCTGCGGTCGGTCCCGCGGCTGGAGAACGAGAGCCACACCCGCCTCTCCGTCATCGGCGGGCGGCCGCCCGACCTGATCGACCCCCCGGCCGGCTGCCGCTTCGCGCCCCGCTGCCCCTACGTGCAGCCGCGGTGCCTGGAGGAGCAGCCACCGCTGGTCGAGGCCGAGACGCCGGGCCACCTGTACCGGTGCTGGTACCCGGTCGGCACCGACGCCGGCCGGGAGGCGCTGGAATCGAACCTGGCCGCCCAGCTTCCCCAGGCGGAGGCGGCGGTGTCCGGAGCGGTGTCGGGCGACCTCGCGGTCGAGGCGTCATGAGCGGGGGGACGTACTGATGGCGGGCACCGGAACGGCGCACCTGCGGCCGGCCGAGGACGTGCTGCTGCGGGTCGAGCACATGGTGGTCGACTTCCCGGCGGGCGGCGGGCAGAAGGTGTCGGCGGTCGCCGACGTCAGCTTCGACGTCGCCGCGGGCGAGACGCTCGGCCTCGTGGGCGAGAGCGGCTGCGGCAAGTCGACCACGGCCCGGGCCGTGATGCAGCTCCCGCCGCCGACCGGCGGGAAGGTGGTGTTCGACGGCCGCGAGATCACGGCGCTGCGCGGCGAGCGGCTGCGGGCGGTCCGGCCCGACATCCAGATCGTGTTCCAGGACCCGATCAGCTCGCTCAACCCCCGGCGCACGGTGGCCGACATCGTGGGCGCCCCCCTGCGCATCTGGCGCAAGGGCGGTGACCGCACCAAGGTCGTCGACGAGGCCCTGGAGGCGGTCGGCCTCGACCCGCGGGTGGCCCGCGACAAGCGACCCCACGAGTTCTCCGGCGGTCAGTGCCAACGCATCTGCGTCGCCCGGGCCCTGGTGCTCGACCCGAAGGTGCTGATCTGCGACGAGCCGGTCTCGGCCCTCGACGTGTCCGTCCAGGCCCAGATCCTCAACCTGCTCGAAGACCTGAAGGAGCGCTACCAGCTCACGCTCCTGTTCATCACCCACGATCTGGCGGTGGTGAAGAACGTGAGCGACCAGGTCGCGGTCATGTACCTGGGCAAGATCTGCGAGCTGGCGTCGCCGGCCAAGCTCTACTCGGCGCCCGCCCACCCCTACACCGCGGCCCTGCTCTCCTCGATCCCGGTGCCCGACCCCAGCATGCCCGCCGGGTCGAGCGGCCTCGTGGCGGGTGACCTGCCCTCGCCGATGGCGCCGCCGAGCGGTTGCCGGTTCCGCACCCGCTGCCCCCGGGCCGAGGCCCGCTGTGCCAGCGAGGAGCCGCAGATCCGCCCCACGGCGGACGGCCACTTCGTGGCGTGCCATTTCCCCCTGACCGGCAACGGCGCCGGGCCGGGCACCTCGGACGTCGTCGACAGCGCGCCCGGGGCCCGGTCCGGGCCCGTCGAGCCAGAGGACGCGCCCGCGTAGCGGCCATGGAACCTGCCCGCGCCGAGCAGGCGGAGGTCCGTCGATCGCGCCTCGACCCGGCCGCGCGCCGGGCCCAGATCGTGGCGGCGGCGGCCGAGGTGTTCCGCGGCCGCGACCCGGCCACGGTCCGCTTCGACGAGGTGGCCGCCGCGGCCGGGGTGTCGCGGTCGCTGGTGTACGCGTACTTCGGCGACCGGGGCGAGCTGATCGCGGCCGTCTACCTCCACAGCCTGGCCGGCGTCGACGAGGAGCTGTCGCGCCTGGTGCAGAACGCACCGGTCGACAAGGCCCAGCTCGCCTCGCTGGTGCGCCACTTCCTCGAGCTGGCGCAGGCCAATGCCGACTCGTGGCGGGTGTTCGCGGCCGCGGGTGCGGTCGACCACCCGGCCGTGCAGCGGGCCCGCCGGGAGCGTTGCCAGCGGATCGCCGACACGTGGGGCGGGAGCGCCTCGGCCCGCATGCTGGCCCGGGGCCTGGTCGGGCTCCTGGAGGCTGCGACCAGCGAGTGGATCGAGCACGCACCGTGCAGCATCGACGACGCGGTGGGGCTGATCACCTGGGCGCTGTGGGACGGCGTGGGCCGGTTCCCCCGACCGGGCCTGCCTGCATGACGACCTGAGGATCCATGGCCGGGGGCCGCCACCTCGGATGACAATCGCCGGCGGGCTGCTGTTCAAGGCCGGGTCAAAGGGGGAATACTGCTGACATGCCTCGTGCGATGTGGAGCGGTGCCATCAGCTTCGGTCTGGTGAACATCCCGATCAAGCTGTTCAACGCCGTGTCCCGCAAGAGCGTCCACTTCAACCAGATCGACACCCGCACCGGCTCGCGCATCCAGTACCGCAAGGTGTCGGCGGCCGACGGCGAGGAGGTCCCCAACGAGGCCATCGCCAAGGGCTACCAGCTCTCCTCCGGCGAGTACGTGCTGGTCGGGGACGACGAGCTGGCCGCGCTCGACCCCGAGGCGACCCGGTCGATCGACATCGAGCAGTTCGTCGACCTCGACGAGATCGACCCGATCTACTTCGACTCGGCCTACTACGTGGCCCCCGACAAGGCCGCCCGCAAGCCCTACGCCCTGCTCACGCGGGCCATGGAGGAGCAGGGCAAGGTGGCGATCGCCCGCCTGGTCATGCGGTCGAAGCAGTACCTGGCCGCGCTGCGCCCGAAGGACGGGCTGCTCGTGATGTCGACGATGGTCTACGCGGACGAGGTGAACGACCCGTCCGAGCTGGTCGACGGCGACGTGGGCGAGGTCGACGTGAGCTCCCGGGAGCTGACGATGGCCAGCCAGCTCGTCGAGTCGCTCACCGAGCCCTTCGAGCCCGAGCGCTACGACGACAGCTACCGGCACCGGGTGCTCGACCTGATCGACCGCAAGGCGGCCGGGGAGGAGATCGTGGCCGCGCCGGCGCCGGTCGCCGAGGACAAGGTCGTCGACCTGATGGCCGCGCTCGAGGCCAGCGTGAAGGAGGCCAAGGCGGCCCGGGGCCGGCACCCCACGGCCAAGGCGGCGACCCGCTCGCACGACGGGGAGTCGGCGGACGAGGGCACGGACGAGGACGCGGGCGGATCGGCCGGGGGCGACGCCGGGACGTCACGTGACGGCGGCCGGCGGACCTCGGCGAAGGCGTCCAAGGCGACGAAGTCGACCAAGGCCACCAAGGCCGCCAAGGCCGCCAAGGCACCCCGGCGCAAGTCCGCGTAGCCCGTGCCGCCGAGGTCGGCCGGGACGGCCCAGGTCGTCGAGATCGAGGGTCGCCGGCTCCGGCTGTCGAACCTCGACAAGGTGCTCTACCCGGAGACGGGCACGACCAAGGCCGAGGTCATCGACTACTACGCCCGCATCGCGCCGGTGATGGTGCCCCACCTCGCGGCGCGGGGCGTCACGCTGCGGCGGTTCCCCGACGGGGTGACCGGCGGCTCGTTCTTCGAGAAGCGGTGCCCGGGTCACCGCCCCGAGTGGGTGGGGACGCAGCTCGGCCCGGGCGACCGCTCGGGCGACATCGGCTACTGCCGCCTCGATTCGACGCCCGCGCTGGTGTGGGCGGCCAACATGGCCGCGCTGGAGATCCACGCGCCGATGGCGCAGGGCGACGTCGAGACGCCGACCATGTGCGTCTTCGACCTCGACCCGGGGGAGGGTACGGGCATGCGGGAGTGCGCCGACGTGGCCCTCGACGTGCGCCACGTGCTCGACGGGTTCGGTCTGGAGGGCTTCCCGAAGACGTCGGGGTCGAAGGGGATGCAGGTCTACGTGCCGTTGAACACGCCGCACACCCACGCCCACACGTCGTCGTTCGCGCAGGCGGTGGCGGCGCTCCTGGAGCGGGCGCACCCCGGGGGCGTCGTGTCGAACATGAAGAAGAGCCTGCGCCGGGGCAAGGTGCTGGTGGACTGGAGCCAGAACAGCCGCCACAAGACGACGATCGCGGTCTACTCGCTGCGGGCCCGGCCCCGCCCGACGGTGTCGACCCCGGTTGCCTGGGACGAGGTCGAGGCGGCCGCGGGCGGCGCACCGCTGTCGTTCGAGATGGTCGACGTGCTGGCCCGCGTCGACGACGCCGGCGACCTCTTCGCCGGCACGCTGACGATCGCGCAGAGCCTGCCCGACGCGCCGGCACGCAACGGCTGAGCGACGCGGCCAGGATGGCGGGATGGCAGCGCAGCCGCCCAGCGAGCAGCAGCCGGCCGAGCAGCCGCCCAGCGAGCAGCCGCCGGCCGAGCAGCCGCCCAGCGAGCAGCAGCCGCCCGAGCAGCCGGCGTCGTCGCGCGGGCTCCGGGGCGGCCTCGTCGCCCGCGGGCGCCGGCGGCTGACCGACGGGCAGGAGCGCGCCACGGGGGTGCTGGCCCGGCACGAGCATCGGCCGCTGGTCGAGGTCGCCCTGCGCATCCACCGGCGCGACCGCGAGGCCGCCGGCACCGTGGTCGGCAGCGCCGTCGCCTTCCGGCTCTTCCTGTTCTTCGTGCCGTTGCTGCTGTTCCTCGTCGGACTCCTCGGGATCGTCGCGAGATGGGTCGACCCCGACGACGTGCAGCACCGGACGGGTGTCACCGGCAGCCTGGCCGACCAGATCGACGCCGCCCTGTCGCAGCCCGGCAGCTCGCGCTGGATCGCCACGATCCTCGGCCTGTCCGGCATGGCGACGGCGGGGCGCTCCCTGAGCAAGGTCATGGTCTCGGCGAGTTGCCTCGCGTGGCGCCTACCGGTGCGGACCAGGCCGCCGATGCGGATCGTCGGCGGCATCGTCGGGCTCGTCGCAGGGATCGGGCTCGTCGCGGTGATCGTCAACCGGATCCGCGCCGATCTGGGCCTCGCCGCCACCGGGCTCTCGTTCCTCGCCGTCGTGGTCGTCTACGGGCTGGCGTGGGTGGCGCTGTCGATGATGCTGCCGCGCGCGACGAACGACCCGGGCGCGCTGCTGCCCGGCGCCGTCCTCGTGGCGGTGACGATCGCCGGGATGCAGGCGGTCAGCCAGTTCTTCCTCCCGGATCGCATCGGGCGCGCGTCCGAGCTCTACGGCGCCTTCGGTGCCACCGTCGTGACGCTCGGCTGGTTCTTCGTCCTCGGTCGGGCGGCCGTCCTCGGGATGGTCCTCGACGCCGTCGTCTACGAACGCTTCGGCACGATCTCCCAGGTCGTCTTCGCGCTCCCCGTGGTGAGCATCCTGCCCCGCCGGTCGGCGTGGATCCGTCGCTTCTTCGACCTCGACCTCGACCCCCGGACGGAAGGCGCTAGACGACCCGGGCGCCCGACTCCGTGACCACCGCCTTGTCGGTCAGGTCGAACCGCTCCAGATACCACCCGCCGATCAGCCGGGTCTGCGAGGTGAGGGCCGCCGCCGCGTTGTAGACGAGGCCGGTGACCGGCAGGATCGTCCACTGCAGCACCATGAACGTCCAGCGGTAGGCCGCGTGCCGGCCCGGGCGGGGCGGCAGCAGCTTCAGGCTGAGCGCCACACCGATCGCCAGCCCGACGAGGGCGACGGCCTTGAGCGCCCCGACCGTGGCCAGCATCGCCGGCGATGCGGACCGCTCCACGTGCAGCAGCACCGCCAGGACCTGTGACACGGTGAGGACGATCGGGGCCGTCGCCCAGCCGACGTGCCCGGCGAGCAGCCGGGCGAGCTTCCACGCCAGGTCGCGCCGGGGCACCGCGTTGGGCGTGCACCAGCCCCGGTCGATCACGTAGGCGACGTCCGATGCGCCCCACGCCCACCGGCGGAGCTGGACGAACTGCGCATGCAGCGTCCGGCCGTAGCTGGTCGACAGCACGGCGTCCTGGTAGATCGGCACCGACAGCGGGTGGACCCGGTAGCGGCCGTCGTGGTGGAAGTAGCTGCGCCAGAAGTGGTGGCCGTCCTCGACGACGGTCCGCACGCTCCAGAAGTCCATGTCGATCAGCGGTCGGAGGCCCTGGGCGTGGGCGGAGAAGTTGCGGATCAGTTGCGGGCGCAGGCTGAGGACCACGTTCCACAGCGAGCTGGAGGCGGCCACCACCCGCGACGGGGCCGGCGCGTCCCAGGCGTTGTTCACGTAGAGGGCGATCGGCTGGAACGACACGCGCTCGGGGTCGGGGACGGTGCAGTAGGCGTAGGTGAGTGCCGCGAGGTAGCTGGGGTCGGGCCGGGTGTCGGCGTCGAGGGTGGTCACGACGACGTGCCGGGGGTCGATGCCTGCGGCGGCGACGTGGGCGGCCAGCGCCCGCCCTGCGGTCGTGACGTTGGCACCCTTGCCGGGGAACTCGCCCGGCCGGTCGTCGTGTCGCACGGCCATGACGTGCCCGAAGGCCGACCGGTGGTCGTCCACCAGGCGCTGGGCTCGACGTTCCGTGGCGGGGCCGCCCCGGGCCTCGTAGGCCACGACGAGGATGACCCGGGCGGGGTCGTGGGCCGCCGCCCGGACGGCGCGGACGGTCGGCTCCAGCACCTCCCGGCTCTCGTTCCAGGTTGCGATGATCACCGCGTGGACGATGTCGCCCGGCCGCCGGCGCGGCTCCCGGGTGCGCCGGGCCGCGAGGTTGGCGCGGTGCCAGGCGGGATCGTCGGCCCGGCCGGTGGCGCACGGGTCGTCGAGATCGGCCAGCAGGCGCGACCAGGGGAGCCCGACGTGGCGGCGCATCGTGCGGTAGCCGCGCACCGCGCCCACGTTGCCGGCCGTCACGGTGACCGCGGCGACGGCGAGGAGCCCGACCCCGGCCACGGTCAGCGCGGCCGGCGCGAGCACGAACAGCACGGCCGAAAGGGTGAGGACGATCCAGCTCACGCAACCAGGCAGCGCCTCGCACGCCCGGTAGCGGCGGCCCCGGTCGCCCGGAGCCGGGATGCCGATGTCCCTCACCCCGCTGGTGCCCGGCCGCCGAGCGGCGGCCAGCCGTCGCCGTCCCCGCGCCAGCCGCCATCGAGGTCGACGATCGCTCCCCCCACCGCGGGCGGGGGCCCGGTACCGAACGTGATCGCGGCCCCGGGGTCGACGGCGACGGTGAGGGCCGCATTGCCGGCGGGTGCGGACGACCGCTTGGTCAGCGCGTAGGTGACCGGCTCGTCACCCCGCAGGCGGACCTCGCGCCGCCACGGCCCCCACCGCAGGGCGACCGTCCGGCCCCCGCCGTCGGGCGGCGCGACCCGCACCCACACCGGGCCGTCCAGGGACGCAGGCCACCGGTGGTCGGCGGTGACCGCCGCCGGCCCGCGCTGGAGACGCTGATACGTCACGTCCCCCGCCACCGCCAGCACCACCACCAGGGCGGCGAGGACCGGCCCCGGCACCCGCCGCAGGCGTGTCAGGCGTCGTCGGCTCCTCGGCACCCCCACCTCTCAAGTCCGGGTGGGCACCATGCTACGGCCACGCTCCCGGACCGGGTCGGCAGGGCCGCGCCGGACGCGACGGGGCCGACCCGGTTGGCGCACCGCCCGAGGAGACCGGACCTCCTCCACGTTCCGTCGTTCCGTTGACACGATACGTATCTGCCGTCATGCTCGCGGGCGGCTCCCGGCGATGCGACGCGGGAGCCCGTGGGGGAGCGCGAAGGAGCGTGGACATGAGCCACTGGCGGACGTCCGCATCGTCCGGTTGGGGTCGGCGGCCGCGCCGCCGGCAGGTGCTGGTGACCAGCGCGCTGGCGATCTCCCTGCTGGGCATCGCCGGTGCGGCACCCCCCGCCGGCGCGCAGGAGGAGCCCGGCGCCGGCTTCAGCCCGGTCGCCGAGCTGACGCCGTCCGACAGGGTCGAGGGCGCCAAGTCCGACAGCGGCCGCCTCGCCGAGACCGACCCGGCGCTGCTCGGCCTCGACTCGCCCGACCCGGTGCCGGTCGTCGTCAAGCTCGACTACGACGCGCTGGCCGCGTACAAGGGCGACATCGCCGGCCTGCCCGCCACCAGCCCCGAGGTCACCGGCGAGGCGCTCGATCTCGACGCGCCCGCAGCCCGCAGCTACGAGGGCTACATCGAGCAGGTCGAGACCGAGTTCCTCGACGCCCTCGCATCCGAGGTGCCGGCCGCCGCGACCGGCGATCCGCTCCGGGTCGTCTACGGCGGCGTGCCCGCCGAGGTCCCCGGCGACCAGATCGAGACGCTGCTCTCCCTCCCCGGCGTCGCCGCCGTCCAGCCCGACACCCCCGAGCAGCCCGACACCGATGCGAGCCCGGCCTTCATCGGCGCGCCCACCCTCTACGACCAGCTCGGCGCCACCCCGGCGAACGCCGGGGCCGGGGTGATCGTGGGCGTCCTCGACAGCGGCGCGTGGCCGGAGCATCCCAGCCTGGCCGACACGGGCACGCTGCCGGCACCACCGCCCACCCCGGGCGGCACGCCCCGGGTCTGCGACTTCGGCGACAATCCCCTCACCCCCGCGCCCGACGTGTTCGCCTGCAACGACAAGCTGATCGGCGGCCAGCCGTTCCTCGACACCTACAACGCGGTCTTCGGCGGCGAGGTGTACCCCGACAGCGCCCGCGACTCCAACGGCCACGGCACCCACACCGCCACCACCGCCGCCGGCAGCGAGGCGGCCGCGTCGATCTTCGGCATCGACCGGGGCGCCATCCACGGCATCGCCCCCGGTGCCCACGTGATGGCCTACAAGGTGTGCGGGCTCGAGGGGTGCTTCCCCTCCGACTCGGTGCGCGCCGTCGCCCAGGCCATCGTCGACGGCGTCGACGTGATCAACTTCTCGATCTCGGGCGGCAACAGCCCCTTCGGCGACCCCGTCGAGCTGGCCTTCCTCGACGCGTACGCCGCCGGGGTGTTCGTGTCGGCCTCGGCCGGCAACGAGGGCCCCGGGCCCGACACCGTCAACCACCGCAGCCCCTGGGTGACGACCGTGGCGGCGTCGACCCAGCAGCGGGCCTTCCAGTCGACCGTCACCCTGACCGGCGCCGCCGGCGCCACCGCCACGGTCGCGGGCGCCAGCATCACCCCGGGCATCGCCTCGCCGCTGCCCGTCGTGTCCGCCGCCGACCCGCCCTACGCCGACCCGCTCTGCCTGGCTCCGGCGCCCGCCGGGTTGTTCACCGGCAAGATCGTCGTGTGCCAGCGGGGCCCCGGCCGGGCCGTCAAGGGTCTGAACGTCCTGGCCGGCGGCGCCGCCGGGATGCTGCTCGTCAACCCGACGCCGGCCGACACCCTGACCGACAACCACTTCCTGCCGACCGTCCACCTCGACGCCCCCGAGGGGGCCACGCTCGCCGCGTTCCTCGCCGCCAACCCCGGCACCACCGCCGGCTTCACGGCGGGCGCGCCGGTCGCCGGCCAGGGCGACGTGATCGCCAACTTCTCGTCCCGGGGACCCGGCGGCGACTGGCTCAAGCCCGACGTGGCCGCCCCCGGCGTCCAGATCCTGGCGGGCAACACGCCCACGCCCGACTCGCCGGCCGGCGGGCCGCCCGGCGAGCTCTACCAGGCCATCGCCGGCACCTCGATGGCCGCGCCCCACGTCGCCGGGGCCGGCGCCCTCGTGGCCGCGCTGCACCCGGACTGGACCCCCGGGCAGATCAAGTCGGCCCTCACCACGACGGCCACCACCGCGGTGGTCAAGGACGACAAGGTCACGCCGGCCGACCCGTTCGACATGGGTGGCGGCCGCATCGCCCTCGACCGGGCCGGCACCCCCGGCCTGACCTTCGACGCCACGGCCGCCGACCTGGCCGCCACCGCCGCCGACCCGCTGCACCGCATCGACGCCAACACGCCGACGGTCAACGCCACCACGATGCCGGGCACGATCACGACCACCCGGGTGGCCACCAACGTGACCTCCCGGACGCTGGGCTACCGCGTCGGGACCACGGCGCCGCCGGGGGCGACCATCTCGGTCAGCCCCAGGAACTTCTCGGTGGCGCCCGGGGCCAGCGTGACCCTGACGATCACGATCTCCGGCCCGGGCCTGGCCGACGGCCAGTACTTCGGCGAGATCGTCCTCGACCGGCGCGCCAGCGCGGTCGACGCCCACCTGCCGGTCGCGTTCTTCCGCACGGAAGGCGCCGTCACCCTCGACCAGACCTGCACGCCGACCACGATCACGAGGCCGGACGGGACGTCGGACTGCACGGTCACGGTCGCCAACGGCACCACCCAGGACACGACCATGACCGCCCACACCGTGATCGGGCGCGGCCTGCGGTTCGTGTCGGTCACGGGGGCCACCCAGGTCGACCCTCGCAACCTCGAGGTGACCGCCGACCTGCCCGGCGGCGAGGAGTCGACACCCAGCGTCGCTCCCGGCACGTCGCCGGGCGGCTTCATCCCGCTCGACCTGTTCGGGGTCGCGCCCATCCCCGTCGGCGACGAGGAGATCCTCAACTTCAACGTGCCCGACTTCGTCTACGACGACGCCACCTGGTCGCGCATCGGCGTCGACAGCAACGGCTACATCGTCGTCGGGGGCGGCGTGGCCGGCGACAACGACTTCCTGCCCCAGACCTTCCCCGACCCGGCCCGCCCCAACAACGTGCTGGCCCCGTTCTGGACCGACCTCGACGGCACCGGGGCGCCCGGGATCCTGGCCACCACCCTGACCGACGGGGTCAACAGCTGGCTCGTCGTCGAGTGGCAGGTGAACGTCTTCGGTACCACCAGCAACCGCCACTTCCAGGTGTGGATCGGCATCGACGGCACCCAGGACGTCACCTACGCCTACGACCCCGCGGCCCTGCCGGCCGATCCCAACGGCCAGCCGTTCAACGTCGGGGCCGAGAACGCCACCGGCAGCGGCGGCGACAACGAGCCCGGCCTGCCCACCACCGACCTCCGGGTCACCAGCACGGAGAACCAGCCCGGCGGCACGGCGACGTGGAGCTTCACGCTCCGCGGCACGATCCCCGGGGAGCGGCCCGTGACGACCTCGATGACCACCCCGCTGGTGCTCGGCACGACCGAGGAGGTCGACCTGATCACCGTGCACTGAGCCGCCCGCCGCCCGCCGCCCGCCGTGCGGGCCCCGCCGGGCCCGCCGGTGGGGTCAGGTCAGCCAGGCGCCGTCGCGCATGACGACCCGGCCGGGCAGCTCGTTCGCCTCCCGCCAGCTGCGCACGGTCGCCGGCGTGACCACGACCCACGTGTTCTGCGGGTCGCCGCGCGGGTCCCACCCGCAGTGGGGGACGTAGGCGTCGGCGACCGCGGGGTCGACCTCCGTGCTCGCGACGAGATCGGCGAGGCCCTCGATCGCCACGACGTCACGCACCCCGTCGAGCGCGAGGCGCACCGGCGCACCCCTGCCGTCGCGGCGGCCGGCCCGCAGGTTCCCCACCGTCGGGCTGTGCTCGGCGGTGGCCAGCCAGATGCGCTCGCCGTGCCACAGGAACGACAGCGGGACGAGGTGCGGCGTCCCGTCCGGCGCAGCCGTGGCGACCCACAGGTCGACGTCGGTGGCCAGGCGGGCAAGCACGTGCCGGACCCGTTCGGCGGTCGGACGGGGCGGTTCGACGCTCATGGTCCGTCGCCGCGGCCGGTCAGCGGGCCACGAAGTACTTGGCCTGGGGGTGATGGCAGACGAGGGCCGAGGTGGTCTGCTCCGGCTGGTACTGGAAGCCGGTCTCCTCGTTGCACTCGAGGCCGATGCGCTCGCCCTCGAGCAGGCTCAGCACGGTCATGTTGTCCTCGAGGTCGGGGCACGCCGGGTAGCCCCACGAGTAGCGGCCGCCCCGGTACTGCTGGCGGAACAGGCCGGCCAGCGACGGGCCGTCCTCCTGGGCGAAGCCCCATTCCTCCCGCATGCGACGGTGCCAGTACTCGGCCAGCGCCTCGGCCATCTCGACCCCGAGCCCGTGGAGCAGCAGGTACTCCTGGTAGCGGTCGTCGGCGAACAGCTTGGCCGTGCGTTCCGACACCGCCGGGCCCATCGTCACGATGGAGAACCCGGCGTAGTCGACCTCGTCGCCGCCCGCCGGGCGGAAGAAGTCGGCGATGCAGTAGTACGGGGCCTTGGTCTGGCGGGGGTAGGCGAACCGGGCCCGCTCGGCCGAGCGCGTCTCGTCGGTCCAGATCACCAGGTCGTTGCCGTCGCCGTTGGCGGGGAAGTAGCCGTACACCACCTGGGGCACCAGCAGCCCGTCGGCCTTGGCCTTGGCCAGCTCGTCGCGCAGGGTGGGCCGGATGCGGGCCTTGAACTCGGCGTCCGACTCCCCGCCCTCGGGCCGGAACTGCCACTGGTTGCGGAACAGGGCGGTCTCGTTGAGGTAGCCGGCGATCTCGTCGATCGACAGGCCCTTGACCACGCGCGAGCCGAGGAAGGGCGGGACGAACAGCTCGTTGTCGGTCACCACGTCGGGCGACCGCGCCGGAAGGTCGGGCGGTGGCTCGTCGCCCCGCTCGGCGAGCCCGAGCGACGCGCGGGACGGCACCCGAGACTCGGACGGCACGCGGCCCCAGTCGGGGTCGTCCTGCTCGGCGCCCCGCTTGATGGCGCCGAGGCGGTCCATGACGTGCAGGCCCTCGAACGCGTCCTTGCCGTAGAACAGCCGGCCCTCGTAGATGTCGCGGAGGTCGCGCTCGACGTAGCTGCGGGTGAGGGCGGCTCCGCCCAGCAGCACCGGGATGTCCGCCAGCTCGCGTGCGTTCAGCTCCTCGAGGTTGTCGCGCATGATCAGCGTCGACTTCACCAGCAGGCCGGACATGCCGATGGCGTCGGCCCGTACCTCCTGGGCCTTCTCGATCATCTCGGCGATGCCGATCTTGATGCCGAGGTTGTGCACCTCGTAGCCGTTGTTGGTGAGGATGATGTCGACCAGGTTCTTGCCGATGTCGTGGACGTCGCCCTTGACCGTGGCCAGCACGATGCGGCCCTTGCCGGAGTCGCCCTCGACCCGCTCCATGTGCGGCTCGAGGTGGGCGACCGACGCCTTCATCGTCTCGGCCGACTGCAGGACGAACGGGAGCTGCATCTGGCCCGAGCCGAACAGCTCGCCCACGACCTTCATGCCGGCCAGCAGGACGTCGTTGATGATGTCGAGCGGCGCGAGGCCCTGGGCCATGGCCTCGTCGAGGTCGGCGGTCAGGCCCTCGCGGTCGCCGTCGATGATCCGGGCCGTGAGCCGCTCCTCGACGGGCCACCCCGAGCGGTCCTGCTTCTCCTGCCTGGCCACGGTGACGTCGGCGAACACGTCGAGCAGGGCGGCCAGCGGGTCGTAGCCCGAGTCGTCGCGGCGGTCGTAGATGAGGTCGAGGCAGACCTTGACCTGCTCCTCGGGGATCTTGTTCAGCGGCATGATGCGCGCCGCGTGGACGATGGCCGAGTCGAGGCCCGCCTGCACGCACTCGTGCAGGAACACCGAGTTGAGCACGTGGCGGGCGGCGGGTGACAGCCCGAAGCTGACGTTCGACAGCCCCAGCACGGTGTGGACCCCGGGCAGCTCGGCCTTGATGCGGCGGATGGCCTCGATGGTGTGCATGCCGTCGCGGCGGAGGTCCTCGTCGCCGGTGGACAGCGGAAAGGTGAGGGCATCGAACATGAGGTCGCCGGGGTCGAGCCCGTAGCGCTGCGTGGCCAGGTCGTGGATGCGGTGCGCGACCCGCATCTTCCACTCGACGTCGCGGGCCTGGCCCTCCTCGTCGATGAGGAGGACGATGACCGCCGCGCCGTACTCGCGGGCCAACGAGCACACCCGGTCGAACCGGCTGCCGGGCGCCTCGCCGTCCTCGAGGTTGGCGGAGTTGAGGATGGCCTTGCCGCCCAGGCGCTGGAGCCCGGCCTCGATGACCTGGGGCTCGGTGGAGTCAAGCACCAGCGGGACGGTCACCTGGGTGGCGAAGCGGCTGGCGATCTCGTCCATGTCGACGGTGCCGTCGCGCCCCACGTAGTCGACGCACACGTCGAGCACGTGCGCACCCTCGCGCTCCTGCTCGCGGGCCATCTTCACGCAGGCGTCCCAGTCGCCCGCCAGCATGAGCTCGCGGAAGCGCTTCGAGCCGTTGGCGTTGGTGCGCTCGCCGATGATGAGGAAGCTGGCGTCCTGGTGGAACGGCACGGCGTTGAACATCGAGGTCGCGCCCGGCTCCGGCCGGGGGTCGCGCCGGGCGGGCGTCAGGTCCTTGGCCACCGCCGCGAGCCGGCGCAGGTGCTCGGGCGTCGAGCCGCAGCAGCCCCCCACCACCTGCACGCCCAGCTCGGTGATGAACCGGGTCTGGTACTCGACCAGCTCCTCGGGGGTGAGGTCGTAGTGCATCTTCCCGTCGACGATCGACGGCAGGCCCATGTTGGGCAGGCACGAGATGGGCATCGTGGCGTTGGCCGACAGGTGCCGCAGGTGCTCGTGCATCTCGGAGGGGCCCGTGGCGCAGTTGAGCCCGAACACGTCGGGCTTGAGCGCGGCGAGCGACCCCAGCGCGGCGCCGATCTCGGAGCCGAGCAGCATGGTGCCGGTCTGCTCCATCGTGACCTGGAGCTGGATCGGCACCTGGCGGCCCACGGCGGCCATGGCCCGGCGGGCACCGATGACGGCCGCCTTGGCGGCGAGCAGGTCGAAGTGGGTCTCGGTGATGAGCAGGTCGACGCCGCCCTCGAGCAGGCCCCGGGTCATGACCTCGTAGGCGTCGCGCAGCTCGACGAAGCCGATGGCGCCGAGCGACGGCGACTTGGTGCCCGGCCCCATCGACCCGGCCACGAGGCCGCCGTAGCCGTCGGCGACCTCGCGGGCCACCCGGGCCGCGGCGAGGCTGATCTCGTGCGCCCGCTCGGGGATGCCGTACTCGGCGAGCGGCACCGCGAACGAGCCGAAGGAGGCCGTCTCGACGACGTCGACCCCGGCGCGGAAGAACGCCTCGTGCATCCCGGCGATCACGTCGGGTCGGGTGACCGCGAGCATCTCGTTGCAGCCTTCGAGGTCCGGACCGCCGAAGTCGTCGGCCGTGAGGCCGAGCTCTTGGACGTAGGTGCCGAAGGCGCCGTCGTAGACCACGACGCGTTCGTTGACGAGGTCGAGGAAGCGGCTCATAGGTGAAGGCACAGGCTACCGATCCCGGCGCGATGGGGCGGACTGCGTTACCGGGTGGTAGGTGCGCGGGCGTGCCAGGGCGACGGTGGCCGGCTCAGCCCCCGCCGTGGCCCCCGCCGTGGCCCCTGCCGTGGCCCCCGCCCTCGGCCTGCTGCCGCAGCGCCAGGAGGCGCTGGGTCTGCGGCGACGACTGCGAGGCCAGCAGCGCGGTGACGAGGTCGGTGAGGTGGCTGGTGAACAGCCGGTCGTCCTCGCGGGGGTCGGCGGCGGCCCGGCGGGCCAGCTCGACGAACGCGAAGCGGATGGCGGGGTAGCGGGTGTGGAGCACCGCCCGCTCCTCGGCCGGCACGAGCGGGTTGAGCAGGCGGTGCCAACGCAGGATGCTGTCGTCGGGCCCGAGGATCGGCGTGCGCTTCCCGTGGCGGGGTGGCCGGCTGTAGAACTCGGCCGACACCTGGAGGTAGTGGCGTCCGCCGTCGGGGTCGGACAGCTTGGCGGCCAAGGGCGACACCAGCGCGGCCGCCAGCGCCCGCAGGTCGTCCTGCCCGGCCTCCTCGTACTGGTCGAGGAGGGCGTGGCGGCGGGGCTCGCTGTCGCGGCGGTGCTTGTCGATGAGCGCCCGCACCAGGCCGTCGCGGTCGCCGAAGTGGTATTGGACGGCGCCGGTGTTGCTCTGCCCGGCGGCCCGGTTGATCTCGCGCAGCGAGACGCCGTCGATGCCTCGGGTGGCGAAGAGCTCCTCGGCTGCGCGGATGATCAGGTCGCGTGTCTCGTTCTGGACGCTCGTGCTCATCGCCCGCTCGTCGTTCCTTCCCGTCGGACTGGGGGATCGGAGGCACGGGACATCCCGGCGTGCGCCATTCCTGTCGCCCCCCGGTTCGCTGCGTGCAACTGAGAGTTTAAGACATGTGCTTGTGTCATGGTGTCATTCGTAATAGAGCCGGGTCGAGTCGGCGGCCGCGGGGTACACCGGTGCCATGACGCTCCGTATCGGAACGTCGGGATGGCAATACCGCGACTGGCGCGGCGTGGTCTACCCCGCGGGCCTGCCGCAGCGGGCCTGGCTCACCCGCTACGCCGACGAGTTCCCGACCGTGGAGGTCAACAACGCGTTCTACCGCCTGCCCGAGCGGTCGGTGTTCGCCCGGTGGCGGGAGGAGACGCCGGCCGGCTTCGTGATGGCCGTGAAGGTCAGCCGGTACCTGACCCACATCAGGCGGCTGCGCGACCCTCGCGAGCCGGTCGCCCGCCTGGTCGACCGGGCGGCCGGGCTGGGTGACCGCCTCGGGCCCTACCTCCTTCAGCTCCCGCCCACCCTGCGGGCCGACGCGGGCGTGCTGGACACCTGCCTGCGGGCCTTCCCCGGCGACGCCCGGGTGGCCGTCGAGCCCCGGCACGAGACGTGGTGGACGAGCGAGGTGCGGGCCGTGCTCGAACGCCGCGGCGCGGCGCTGGTGTGGTCCGACCGGCGCGGCCGGCCGCAGGGGCCGCTGTGGGACACCGCGGGCTGGGGCTACGTGCGCCTGCACGAGGGCACCGCGTCGCCGCGACCCTCCTACGGCCGCGCCGCGCTGCGCTCCTGGCTCGACCGCATCTCGGCGGCCTGGCCGCCCGGCGACGCGGACGCGTACGTCTACTTCAACAACGATCCGGGCGGGGCGGCCGTCCGCAACGCCCGCACGCTGACCCGCATGGCCGGTCGCCCCCGCGCCCGCGCGGGCTGACGCCGATCGGGCCGCCGCGTCGGGCCGGCGACGCGCCGGGGCCCGCGCCGCGGGCACGGCCGGCGGCGGGGGTGTGGCCGGCGGCGGGGGTGTGGCCGGCGGCGGGGCGCCGGCGGCGGGGGTGCGGCCGGCGACCGGTAGCCTCGCCGGGATGGCCGACGCGCCCCGCATCGCTGTGCTGCCGGCGCTGCCGCGCGGGGACGAAGCCGAGCGGATCGGGCGCTCGCCACGGCCGGCGCGTGGGGATGGGGCAGGGGAGCACCAGCTCGACACCTCGGCCGACCGGCAACGCAGCACGGTGACACGCGCCGGTGTGACCTCTCCGCTCGGGTTCGCCCTCGCGGCCGCGGTCGAGGCCGGGGGCGGCGTCGTGGTCGACCCCGGCGACGCCGACGCGCTCGTGTGGACGGACCACGCCGACCCGGCCGGGCTGGGCGCGGTGCTCGACGAGCACCCGCACCTGCGCTGGGTCCAGCTTCCCTGGGCCGGCGTCGAGCCCTACGTCGAGGTGATCCGGGCCCATGCCGACCGCACCTGGACCTGCGGCAAGGGCGTCTACGCCGAGCCCGTGGCCGAGCACGCCCTGGCGCTGGCGCTGGCCGGCATGCGGGGCCTCGACCGCTACGCCCGGGCCCGGTCGTGGACCCGGCCCCGCGGCCGCAACCTCATCGGGGCGCGGGTGACCATCGTCGGGGGCGGCGGCATCGCCGAGGCGCTGCTGCGGTTGCTCGACCCGTTCGGCTGCGATGTCACCGTGGTCCGGCGCACGCCCCGGCCGATGCCGGGCGCGGCCCGGGTCGTCGCCGACGCCGACCTCGACGTCGCGCTCACGGGCACCGACCTGGTGGTGCTGGCCCTGCCCCTCCTGCCGGCCACCGACCGGCTCCTCGACGCACGGCGGCTCGGGCTGCTGGCGGACGGCGCCTGCCTGGTCAACGTCGCCCGCGGCCGGCACGTGGTCACCGACGACCTGGTCGCCGCGCTGCGCGACGGCCGGTTGGGCAGCGCGGGGCTCGACGTCACCGATCCCGAGCCGCTGCCCGGCGGCCACCCGCTGTGGGACCTGCCGAACGCGCTGGTCACGCCCCACACGGGCAACACGCCGCAGATGGCCGTCCCGCTGCTGACCGCCCGGGTGAGGGACAACGTGGGCCGCTGGGCGGCGGGCGAGCCGCTCGTGGGGCCGGTCGACCCGGCGGCGGGCTACTGATGGCCGGCGCCGACCGCGGGGCCGGTCCCGGGGCCGATCCCGGGGCCGGACCCGACGGCGCCGCCGGGCCGGGCGTCGCCGAAGCCCTCGCGGCGCACCGGCCGGGCGACGAGATGGAGGCGGCCGACGTGGCCCGCATCCAGGCGCTGATCGCAGCCGGTGGCGACCCGTGGAGCCGGTCGCAGCCCGTGCACGTCACCGGGTCGGCGCTCGTCGTCCACCCGCCCACGGGCCGGGTGCTGCTCCGCTGGCACGTGCGGATGGGCAGCTGGCTGCAGGTCGGCGGTCACGGCGACCCGGGCGAGTCGAGCCCCCTGGCGGTCGCCCGGCGCGAGGGGCGGGAGGAGACCGGGCTGGCCGACCTCGCTCCCTGGCCCGAGCCCGCCGCCCCCCGGCTCGTCCACGTGGTGATCGTCCCGGTGCCGGAGGGGAAGGGCGAGCCGGCCCATCACCACGCCGACCTCCGCTACCTCCTGGCCACCGCCCGCCCCGGCGACGCCCGGCCCGAACGTTCGGACGCGCCGCTGCGCTGGATGGCGGTGGACGAGGCCAGGGCGCTGGTGGCCGAGGACAACCTGCGGGTCACGCTCGATCGCGCCGCCGTGCTGCTCGCCGGCGCGGACCTCGACGTGCGGTAGACGTCGAGGGTCGAGGGTCGCCGACCTGGGACCTGGGGACCTGGGCGCCCGGCGGCACGGTAGCGTCGCCGCGATGACCCGCCTCTACACCGGCAAGGGCGACGACGGTACCACCGGCCTCCTGTTCGGGGGGCGGGTGCCCAAGGACTCGGCCCACCCGCGGGCGTGCGGGGCCGTCGACGAGGCGCAGGCGTCGATCGGCGTCGCCCGGTCGCTGGCCGAGCGCGGCGGCGCCGTCGACCGGGCCCTGACCCAGGTGTGCCGCGACCTGTGGGTGCTGATGGGCGAGCTGGCCACGCTGCCCGAGAACCACGACAAGCTCACCGACGGGCAGACCCGGGTGACCGCCGCCATGGTGGCGTCGATCGAGGCCCTGGTCGACGACGTGGGCGCCCGCTTCGAGCCGCCGGCCCAGTTCGTGGTGCCGGGCCAGACCCCGCTGGCGGCGCAGCTCGACCTGGCCCGGACGGTCGTCCGCCGGGCCGAGCGCGACGCGCTCGCCGCCACCGTGCCGGGCTCGCACGTGCTGCCGTACCTCAACCGGCTGTCGTCGCTGCTGTGGGTCCAGGCCCGCTGGGTGGAGGGCGACCACCTGCTCAGCCGCGACATCACCTGACCGCCACCGGCGGAGGTTCCCGGCCGCGGGCCGAGCCCGCCTCCGGGGCCGGGAGGTCCCCGCCTGGGTGCCACCGGCCGTAGCCTGACCGCCATGTCGATCGCCATCGAACTCACGCGTGCCATCCCTGCCCCCGGGGAGGACCGCGGTGCCGCGGCACCGGTCGACGCCATCGGGGTCGGCGTGTTCGCCGACCGCCTGGAGTCCGGCGAGACGCCCGAGGGGTTCGACGCGGCGTTCCTCGACGGGCAGGGCTTCACCGGCAAGCCCGGGCAGTCGGCGGTGGTGCCGGGCCCCGACGGGCGGATGCTGGTGGCGCTCGGCCTCGGTCCCGCGGCCGACGCCGATGCGGGCACCTACCGCAAGGCGGCCGCCGCGCTGGCCCGGGCGGCCAGCCGCCGCACCCACCTGGCGCTCGACGTGCTCGACAGCCTGCCGGAGCACCTCGACCGGCCGGCGGTGGCCCAGGCGCTGGCCGAGGGCGTGCTGCTCGGCGCCTACCGCTACACGGCGCTGAAGTCCGATCCCGAGCGCAGCCACGTCGAGTCGCTGACGGTGGTGGGCGGGAGCGGCAAGCGGGTCGAGGCGGCGCTGGCCCGGGGCCGGGCGGTGGCCGAGGCGGTGTGCCTGGCCCGCGACCTGGTCAACCAGCCCGGCGGCACGCTCACGCCCACCGCCTTCGCCACCCGGGCCGAGGACCTGGCGGCCCTGCGCGGCTTCGACATCGAGGTGCTCGACCAGGCGGCCATCGAGGAGCAGGAGATGGGCGGCCTCCTCGGCGTCAACCGGGGCTCGACGGAGGAGCCGCGCTTCGTGAAGCTGTCGTGGGAGCCGGAGCGCCCCCGGGGCACGGTGGCGCTCGTCGGCAAGGGCATCACGTTCGACTCCGGGGGCCTGTCGCTCAAGACGGCGGACTCGATGGTCGGCATGAAGGGCGACATGGCGGGAGCCGCCGCGGTGCTCGCCACCTTCTCTGCCCTCGAGGCCGTCCGGCCGCCGGTGCGGGTGGTCGGGTACCTGCCCCTCACCGACAACATGCCGGGCGGCGACGCGACCCGGGTCGGCGACGTGCTCCGCATCCGCAACGGCACCACGGTCGAGGTGCTCAACACCGACGCCGAGGGCCGGCTGGTGCTGGCCGACGCCCTGGCGCTCGCCAGCGACGAGGCGCCGGACGCCATCGTCGACCTGGCCACCCTCACCGGCGCCTGCATGATGGCGCTCGGCACCCGGATCGCCGGCCTGATGGGCAACCACGACGCGTTCGTGGGCCAGGTCCAGGCCGCGGCCGACGCCGAGGGCGAGCCGGTGTGGCGGCTGCCCGTGCCGGCCGACATGCGGAGCCAGATCGACTCCGACGTCGCCGACGTGAAGAACGTGGCCGGGGCGCGGTGGGGCGGGGCGCTCGTCGCCGCTGTGTTCCTGCAGGAGTTCGTGGGCGACGGCATCCCGTGGGCCCACCTCGACATCGCCGGCCCCGCCGACGCGAGCGAGGAGGACGGCGAGACGCGCAAGGGCGGCACCGGCTTCGGGGTCCGCACCCTGCTGCGCCTGCTGTCGGACTTCCGCAAGCCGGCCGCCTGACCGCCCGGGCCGACGGTCAGGCCGTGGCCGCGCGCTCAGGCCCCGGTGGCGATGTCGCGGTGGCGGAGGCCGGCCAGCCCCACCGCCACCAGCAGCGCCGCCGCGAGGGTCAACACCGCCGTGGGGACGAGGTCGAACCCCTCGGCCGGCATCTGGGGCACGTGCTGGAACGGCGACAGGTCCATCACCCAGCCGGGCAGGTCGAACAGCTGACCGAAGTAGCTGATGACGAAGCACAGCGTCAGCGCCGCCCACGCCCCCCACGTCGCGGCGCGGGGCAGCAGGCCGAACAGGGCCAGCGCCAACCCGGCGAGCACCCACAGCGCCGGGGCGAAGGCCACGCTGGCGGCCAGCAGCGGCCCGGCCTCGCCCAGGTCGCCGACCGACACGCCGTAGGCGAGGCCCATGCCCAACCCCCCGCCCGCCAGCACGACCACGGTGCCGGCGACGGCCATGAGCAGGTGCCCGCCCGCCCACGTGGACCGGGGCAGGGCGGTGGCGAGGAGGGGCTCGGCCCGGCCGGACGTCTCCTCGCTCCGCAGCCGCACCACCGCGGCCACCGTGAACCCGCCCGCCACCAGCGCCAGGGTGAGGGCCGACGTGGCGAAGAACGTGTCGGTCAGGTCGCCGGTGCCCTGGGCGATGATGTCCGCCATCGCGTCGTTCTCGGCGATGAAGTCGCGTATGTCCTTGCCGATGGCGCCGTAGGAGAGCCCGGTGAGCGCCAACCCGACGGTCCACCAGAAGAGGGCGGCCCGCTGCAGCCGCACCGCCAGGCCCCAGGGGCGGACCAGTCCCGGCGCCGCCCCGGACGGCCCCGGCCGCGGCACCACCAGCCCACTGCCCAGGTCGCGGTGGGCCATCAGCCATGCGGCGACGCCCACCAGGCCGACCGCGGTGGCGGCCAGCAGCCCGAGCGTCCACCAGCGCTCGCCGGCGAAGGCCTTGATCGCCTGGGCCCAGCCCATCGGCGACAGCCACGACAGGGTGCCGGTGCCGATGTCGCCCACGGCGCGGATGACGTACGAGGCGCCGAGCGCGGCCCCCGCGATGCCGTAGGCGGCCCGGTTGTGCTCGGTCACCTGGCCCGCCACCACCGTGGCGTTGGCGAACAGGATGCCGAAGGCGGCCATGCCGGCGCCGTAGGCGACCGAGCCGCCCGCCGGGAGGCCGTAGGCGAGCATGACCAGCGTGATCAGGACCCCGGTGATGGCCAGGGCCCCGACGGCGTTGGCCAGCGCGGCGACCATCGGCGCGTTGCGGCCGATCGCCGTGGCCCGGAGCAGCTCGGTGCGGCCGGCCTCCTCGTCGCCCCGGATGTGCCGCCCCACGAGGAACATCCCCATCAGCCCCATGACGACGTGGCCGAAGCTGCCGATGCCGAACACGACCTCGCCGCCCAGCGTGCGCAGCCCGTAGGGCGCGGCGTTGAGGGCGATGATGGCGGAGTTGTCCTCCATCGTGGCCGCCGTCCTGTCGATGTCGGCCTGGGTCGGGAACAGCGCCATGGTGCTCGCCGCGCTCACCCAGATGAGCAGGGTGATGCTGCCCATCCACACGGCCAGCCGCACGCGGTCGAGCCGGACGAAGGTCCGGAGCAGCGCCCAGGTGCCGGTGAAGGTCATCGGGACACCGTGCCGCGCCGGCGGTCGCCGTCGCCGGCGACCGATCCGTTCTCGATCTCGGCCAGCTCGTCGCCGTAGTGGCGCAGGAACAGCTCCTCCAGCGTCGGCGGCTGGCTGACGAGGTTCCGGACGCCGAGGGCGGCAAGGTGGCGTACCACCTCGTCGAGCTGCGCCATGTCGACGTCGAACTGCGCCCGGTTGCCGTCGAGCTTGGCGTCGTGCACGCCGGGCAGGTCGACCAGCCCGGCGAGGGGTTCCGCCGTCTCGACCGTGACCGACGTCCGGGTGAGGTGGCGCATCTCGGCGAGGGTGCCGCTCTCGACCGTCCGGCCCAGCCGGATGATGCTCACCCGGTCGCACAGCGCCTCG
Organism: Acidimicrobiales bacterium; assembly: GCA_035693765.1. GTDB lineage: Bacteria > Actinomycetota > Acidimicrobiia > Acidimicrobiales > VFJN01 > ZC4RG19. The sequence goes on along the minus strand of DASSGC010000694.1, from coordinate 12,188 downwards.
ACCTCGGCCAGGATGTGGCTCGACAGCAGCACCGTCTGCCCCTCGCCGGTGATCTCCCGCACGGTCTCCTGGAAGGCGGTCTCCATGAGCGGGTCGAGTCCCGAGGTCGGCTCGTCCAGCAGCAGCAGCTCGGCGTCGGAGGCGAGCGCGGCGACCAGCGCGATCTTCTGGCGGTTGCCCTTGGAGTAGGTGCGGGCCTTCTTGCGGGGATCGAGCTCGAACCGGTCGAGCAGGGCGTCCCGGCGCCGCGGATCGAGGCCGCCGCGCAGGCCCCCGAGCAGGTCGATCACCTCGCCGCCGGTGAGCGACGGCCACAGGTTCACCTCACCGGGCACGTAGGCGAGGCGGCGGTGCAGGGCGACCGCGTCGTGCCAGGGGTCGCCGCCGAGCAGGGTGACCTCGCCCGCGTCGGCCCGCAGCAACCCGAGCAGGACGCGGATGGTGGTGCTCTTGCCCGAGCCGTTGGGTCCCAGGAAGCCGTGCACCTCGCCGGTGGCCACGGTGAGGTCGAGGCCGTCGAGCGCCCGGACGTGACCGAACGTCTTCACCAGTCCCGACACCGCGATCGCGTGGGTCATGGGCCCGACGATAGGGGGAGCCGGCGGGGCCGGCTGCCCTGCGCTCAGCGCAGGGCACGCGCCGCATCCAGGAAGCGGTCGAGGACGCCGTCGGCCACCCGGACCGGGCCCTCCGGGCGGGTCTCGCCGGGGATGGTGCGGATGGCCGCGGCCTGGTCGGCGAGCTCGGCCGCCTCGGCCAGCCGGACCTCGGCCGCGCCGCCGTCTCCCGCCAGCCGGGCGTCGAGCCCGTCGAGGGTGGCGACCAGGGCCTGTCCCCACAGCGCGGTGGCGTCGAGCCAGGGTCCGCAGTCGGCGACGAACAGCGGGTCGACGGACCCGGCGCGGATGCGCGCCGGCGCGCCGGCCAGCAGGTCGGCGGTGGCCCGGAGCCCGGCCACGGCGCCGGCCTTGTCCCCGGCGTCCCAGGCGGCCGTGAAGGCGTCGAGGTGACCGGCCAGGGCGGGCGCCTGGGGCTGGGACACGAGTCCGGACGAGGCCGACGTGGGCGCCAGGTGCTCGAGGTCGAAGAACGCCAGCAGCGTCTCGACGGCGGCGGTGTCGTCGCCGGCCAGGTGGCGGGCCGCCGCCCGGTGCGCCCGGGCCGGGTCGTAGGCGGCGTCGTTCCAGGTGAAGTCTGCGGCCCCGACGAGCTGGACCTTGCTGGCGCCCGCCTGGTTCATCGGGTTGAGGACGATGCCGCTGACGGCGGCCGACAGGCCGGGCTCCCGCCGGGCGTAGGGGGCGAGGATCAACCGGCCTGCGGTCGGCGGGTAGTCGTTCACCGGCGTGTTGTCCCACACCAGCACCGGACGGCCGTACGTGCCCGCGGCCTCGCCGGCCTGCGCCACGGTGATCTCGGCGGGCACGACGTAGCTGCCGGTCCACATCACCTCGACCTGCGGGTCGAGCCCGTCGCGCAGCACCTGGCGGTAGCCGGAGTCGCGGGTCCCGCGGTACTCGGTCGGCACCATCTGCAGGGGGGCGACGCCCGCCCGGGCGGCGACGAACCCGGTCTGCACGGCGTTGAGCAGGTCGACCTGGGCCTGCGCCGCACCGGCGGTCGAGGCGGCGCCGTAGCGCTCGGCGTCGGCCGGGCAGTTCCACCGGGTGTGGTCGATGTCGTCGAGCGCCACCGAGAACGAGCGGACGCCGAGGGCGTGCACGGCGTCGAGCTTGGCCGTGAGGGCGGCCAGGTCGGCGGGGTCGGAGTAGCAGATCGACACGCCGGGCGACACGGCGAAGGTGAACCTGACGTGGTTGGCGGCGGCGGTCTCCACCAGAGCCCGGAGCTCGTCGAGCTTGTCGACCGGGTAGGGCTCGCGCCACCGGTCGCGGTGCCAGGGGTCGTCCTTCGGGGCGTAGACGTAGGTGTTGAGCTTGAAGCGGCCGTGGAAGGCGAGCTGGTCGAGGCGTTCCTCGTGGGTCCAGGGGCTCCCGTAGAAGCCCTCGATCGTGCCCCGCAGGGCCATCGCCGGCTGGTCGACGACCGCCACCCCGGCGACGGTCGCCGCCGCCGGCCCGCCGGGCGCGCCGCGGGCCACGAGCTGGCGCAGGGTCTGGGCGGCGTAGAAGGTGCCGGCGGGGTCGGCCCCGCCGAGCACGACGGCCGCCGACCCGTCGGTCCGCCGGTAGGCCGCGAGGGCGTAGCCCTCGGCGGGCAGGTCGGCGGGCACGGTCACGCCCGCCGCTGCGAGGGCCGCGGCGATCTCCGGGTCGGACACGGAGCCGACGTGCACGACCAGCCCGCGGGTGGCGGCCGGGTCCGCCGTGCGGTCCGTGGCGCCCGCGGCGCCCGCGGCGACCACGACGATGTCCGCCGCGCCCGCGTCGCGGAGGATCTCGTCCACGACGGCCAGGGCGGCGGCATCCGCCTCGGGACCGGTCCGGATCGTGGCGCCCTCGGGGATCTCGACGTCGGGGCCGAGCCAGCGCATGTCGCGGGGCGTCGGCGTCACCTCCGGCAGCGGATCGGGGCGGTCGCCCAGCACCGGCACCGCGGGCGCGGTGGTCGACGACGCGGGCCCCTCGTGCTCGGCGTCGGCCTCGTCGCCGGACGAGCAGCCGCCCAGCGAGGTGGCCAGCAGGCCGAGCAGGGTGAGCCCGGTCACGACGGCTCCCCCGGTCACGGTCCCCACCCGGCGGAGGGTATCCGCCGGCCCGTGCGGCAGGCAGATGACCACGGGGCGCTCGACGACGCCGATCACGCAGCTGATGACCTCGCCCGCACTCACGGGGCGAGACGCCGATGCCGAAGCTCCGCCCGCGCGGTGCTACCGGCGGCGGCGCTTCTCCTCCGCCGCCTCGTACTCCTCGACGGCCTTCCGGATCGCCTCGGTCACGAACACCTGCTGCTGCACGCCCTTGCTGGCGCACGCGATCCTCAGGCGGCGGTGGAGGTCCTCGTCGAGCGGCATGTTGAGCTTCGCCACAGCAAGATGATCCCGCCCAGCGCGCACAGCGGTCGAGTTCCACCCAGCGTGCCCAGTGTGCTGGAGTAGCCCAGCTAACTATGCTACTGGGGTGACCCAGCACTGGCGCGACCGCCTGCCCGCCCACGTGCACGTGATCTCCTCGATCTCGGCCGGGGCGGGCGACCACCCGACCCGGGCGACCTGTACGGACTGCGGGCAGGTGTGGGCGGCGGAGGCGCCGGAGAGGTGCCGGGCGACGATCTGCTGGGGTGGGCCGAGCACCATCCCGGCTGCGCGCCGCCCTCGACTGACACCGGTTGACACCGGCTGACGCCAGTTCTGTGCCGCGTCAGCGCCGCGTCGCCGCGTGCTGGGCCACGGCCCAGGCCGCGGCCTCGTTCGCCACGGCGGGCGGGAAGCGCCAGCGATGGAGCTGGCGTTCGGCGAAGTCCCCGCCCTCGCCCAGGGCCAGCACCGACAGCGCGAGCTGGCGGGCCGCCTGCACGAGGCCGTCGTCGACCGGGAGGGGAGGGCGGTCGACCCAGCGGGCGTGGTCGGCCTGGAGCGGCCGGGGCAGCCGGGCGACCTGGCGCCGGGTGAGCGGCGGCAGGCGCCGCCGGACGGCCAGCGTGGTCGGCGTGACGAGGCGGGCGGCGCCGAACTGGCAGCACCGGGTCACGGTGCGGGGGAACGCGCCCATGGCGCCCGGCCGGCGCCCGAGACCGAGGGACGTGGCGCACTCGTCGAGGTCGACCTGGGTGCCGTCGGGCGCGGCGTCGAGGCGGTCGACGAGGTGGCGCAGCAACCAGACGGCGCTCGGGCCGAGGATGCCGAGCCAGAACCGCTCGACGTAGACGGCCCGCGGGTCGTAGCCGACCTGGTCGATCACGGCGTCGGCCCAGGGCACGACGAACAGGGAGGTGGTGTCGGCGGGGATGGCGCGCAGAGGCATGGCGAGGGTGGTCTCCGGCGGAGGAGGAACGGCGTCGGGGGGAAGTCGTCCGGTACTTTTCAATACTTCTCATGGCTTTGGTACACTGTCAAGCGTGGACGGCAAGCGCCCGGGACCCGAAAGCACCGACGGCACCGACGGCGGCCTCGACGCGCAGGTCGGGCAGGTCCGCGGCTGGATCGACGAGGCCCGGCGGGTGGTGGCCCTCACCGGCGCCGGCATCAGCACCGACAGCGGCATCCCCGACTTCCGGGGGCCCAACGGCGTCTGGACCCGCAACCCCGGCGCCGAGAAGCGGGCGTCGCTGCAGCACTACCTGTCCGACCCCGAGGTGCGGCGCGCCAGCTGGCGCCAGCGGCTCGACCACCCGGCGTGGGCGGCCGAGCCCAACCCCGGCCACCGCGCCCTGGCGGCGTTGGAGCGGCGGGGCAAGCTCGACACGCTCGTCACGCAGAACATCGACGGCCTGCACCAGGCGGCCGGGTCCGACCCCGCCAAGGTGGTCGAGGTCCACGGCACGCTGCACGAGGTCACGTGCATGGCGTGCGGCGAGCGGGCGCCCATGCAGCGGGCCCTCGACCGCGTCCGGGCCGGCGAGGAGGATCCCGCCTGCCGCACCTGCGGCGGCATCCTCAAGTCGGCGACCATCAGCTTCGGCCAGAACCTCGTGCCGGACGACCTGGCCCGGGCCGCGGCCGCCGCCCGGCGCTGCGACCTGCTGCTGGCCGTCGGCTCGACGCTCAGCGTGTACCCGGTCGCCGAGATGGTGCCGATGGCGCGGGCAGCGGGGGCGCTGATCGTCATCGTGAACGGGAGCGAGACGGCCATGGACCACCTGGGCGACGCGGTGCTCCAGGGGTCGATCAGCGATCTGCTGCCCCGGCTGGTGGGGACGGTTTTGTGACCTTGCTCACGCGATGTGAGTAGCCTGCCCCCGATGGCTGCGCTGCTGGAGGCTGCGAGGCGCCGCAATCCGCTACCCGCCGGCACCGCCGCGGTCGGGGTCGGGTTGATCGTCGCCGGGATCTCGGCATACGGCTTCCTGTTCGTGGCCGACAAGGCGCTCAGCAAGGCGGAGTACTCGCCGCTCGGTGCGCTCTGGAGCCTGGTCTTCCTGGCCGGCCCGGGCCTGTTCCTGCCCTTCGAGCAGGAGATCAGCCGGGCCCTCGCCGAGCGGCGCGCCCGCGGCATCGGCAGCGCACCGGTCGTCCGCCGGGCGGCGACGCTCGGCGTCGGGCTGCTGCTCGGCGTGCTGGTCATCCTCATCGTGTCGGCGCGCTGGACCGTGGAGCACCTGTTCGACGAGCAGATCCTCCTGCTGGTCGGCCTGGTGCTGGGCGTGGCCGGCGCCCTGGCCGGCCACCTCACCCGAGGCACGATGTCGGGCACCGGCAACTTCAAGGGCTACGGCACCTACCTCGGCGCCGACGGCTTCATCCGGGTCCTCGGCGCGGTCGTGTGCGCGCTGGTCGGCTTCTCGGCCGCCGGACCGTTCGGCGTCGCGGTCGGCATCGCCGGCCTGCTGGCGGTGCCCGTCGCGCTCCGGGTGCAACGCCCGCGCCTGGACGACGGGCCGGAGGCCCCCCTCAGCGAGATCGGCAGCGCCCTCCTCCTGCTGCTGTGGGCCTCGCTGTGCGCCTTCGCGCTCATGAACATCGGCCCGGTGCTGGTCAAGCTGCTCGCCGACGACTCCCAGGCCGAGGCGGCCGGCCGCTTCGTCAACGGCGTCGTGATCGCCCGCATCCCGCTGTTCCTGTTCCAGGCGGTCCAGGCCTCCCTGCTGCCCAAGCTCTCGGCGCTCGCCCACTCCGGCCAGCTCGGCGACTTCCGCTCGGGTCTGAAACGGCTGATGGTGGCCGTCGCCGGCCTGGCCGCGGCCGGCACCGTGGTGGGCGCCATCCTCGGCCCGTTCGTGGTCGAGATCATGTTCCCCGGCGCCGACCTCGGCGCCCGCACGATGGGGTTGCTGGCCGCCGGCGCGGGCCTCTACATGCTGGCCATGGCCGGCGCCCAGGCGCTGATCGCCCTCGGCGGGCACGTCGACCAGGCGCTCGGCTGGTTCGTCGGCTGCATCGCGCTGTTCGTCACGGTGTACCTCGCCTCCGACGACCTGTTCTTCCGGGTCGAGGTGGGCCTGCTGGTCGGCAGCGCCGCCTCGTTCGCGGTGATGACCGGCCTGCTGATCCGGCGCCTCGCCGTGAGCGGCCCGCTGCGGGTCGACGCGGGCGACCTCATCGAGGCCATGCACGACGTGGCCATCGAGCCCTGATCGCACCGTCCGCGGCCACCGGCCGTGGGGCGCGGCCGGGCAGGGAACATCCCGCCTGGCCGAATTGTTGATCGGGTCGCTAGGCTTTTCTGCCGCACGCCACATGCACTGCCACGAGAGGGTGCCCGATGCCGAGCTTCCGTGAGCTGCTCGCCGCCACGAAGTCCCAGATCCGCGAGATCGACACCGCGACGGCCGACGAGGCGCGCCGCCGCCCCGGTGCCGTGGTGCTCGACGTCCGGGAGCCCGACGAGTACGAGCAGGGCGCCATCCCCGGCGCGATCCACATCGCCCGGGGCACCCTCGAGGGCTCGGTCGAGAACCGCATCCCCGACAAGTCGGCCCCCGTCATCATCCACTGCGCCAGCGGGGTCCGCTCGGCGTTCGCCGCCCGCACGCTGAGCGAGATGGGCTACGCCGACGTCGTGTCGGTGGCCGGCGGCTTCAACAAGTGGAAGGACGAGGGCCGCGACTGGTCGACGCCCCGCAAGCTGACCGCGGACCAGCGCAACCGCTACCAGCGCCACCTGCTGCTGCCCGAGGTCGACGTCGACGGCCAGCTCAAGCTGCTCGACGCCCGCGTGCTGCTGCTCGGCGCGGGCGGCCTCGGCTCGCCCGCCGCCCTGTACCTGGCCGCTGCCGGCGTGGGCACCATCGGCATCGTCGACATGGACGTGGTGGACGACTCCAACCTCCAGCGGCAGATCCTCCACAACGTCGACCGCATCGGCGACCGCAAGGTCGACTCGGCCAAGAAGACGCTCACCGCCCTCAACCCCGACGTCAACGTCGTCACCCACGACGTCCGCCTGGGCGCCGACAACGTGATCGACATCCTGTCGGGCTACGACATCGTGGTCGACGGGGCCGACAACTTCCCGGTGCGCTACCTGCTCAACGACGCCGCCCTCAAGCTCGGCGTCACCGTGGTCCACGGCTCGATCTTCCGGTTCGAGGGCCAGGTCACCGTGTTCACGCCCCACGACGGGCCGTGCTACCGGTGCTTCCTCCCCGAGCCCCCGCCGCCGGAGCTGGCGCCGTCGTGCGCCGAGGCCGGGGTGCTGGGCGTGCTGCCGGGCATCATCGGGTCGATCCAGGCGGTCGAGGCCATCAAGGCGATCCTCGGCATCGGCGACAGCCTGTCGGGCCGGCTGATGGCGTACGACTCGCTGGAGCAGTCGTTCCGCACCTACAAGATGCTGCGCGACCCGCAGTGCCCCACGTGCTCGATCGATCCCGACCAGATCGTGATCGCCGAGTACGACGAGCTCTGCGCCCCGCACCCGCTCCAGCCGCCGCCCGGCGGCTGAGCCGAGCCTGAGCGGCGCCTGAGCCGCCGCCGGCGGACCTGTCCCGGCGGGCCGGCGCCGCGTGCGATACTCGCCGGTCGATGCTCACCGCCGCGCGGCCGGTCCACGACGACAGCACGCCCCCCACCGACCCGGCCGCCCCCCGGCGGCTCCTGCGCCGGGTCATCGCCGCGGTGTTCGTCGCGGGGTGCCTGCACGCCGGGCTCTACGCGGTGTCGTTCCCGCCGTGGGCCATCGAGGACGAGGAGCAGCACGTCGACTACGCGTGGAAGCTGTCGTTCGACCGCGAGATGCCGACGATCGAGCACCCGCTCGACCAGTCGATCATCGACTCGGTGGTGTCGACCGACCGGTGGGGCAACTACGGCTACGCCCCGCCGCCGGGGTTCACCCCCGAGACCATGGGCATGGAGGGCTGGTCCTACGAGGCGTACCACCCGCCCCTTCCCTACCTGGGCCTGGCCGTGGTCGCCCAGCCGTTCGGCGACCGGGCCCTCGTGGTCATGTACGCCCTCCGCGGGGTGACCGTCGTCGCCGCCGGGCTGACCGGCGCGCTCACGGCCCTGCTCGCCTGGACCTGGTGCCGCGACCCGCGGCGCCGGCTGCCGGCCGCGGTGGCGGCGGGCACCGCCGCCGCGCTCCTGCCGGCCATGGCCGACTCCGGGGGCCGGGTCAACGGCGACATCTTCGCCGCCCTCGCCGTCGTGGCCGGGATGTTGCTCGTGCAGCGGTGGCTCGACCGGCCCACCGCCGGCCGGGCCTGGGCGGTCGGCGGCCTGCTCGCGGCCGCGGCCCTGACGCGGGAGACGGCGTTCGTGCTGGGCGTGCCGGTCGCCGCCGCCGGGGTGGTCGCCGCCCGGCGCGGGACGCTGCGGGTCGGCGACGTGGGAAGGGCGCTGGGGCCGCCCCTGGTGGCCGTCGCGGCCTGGCTGGGCTACCACTGGCGTGAGTCCGGCTACCTCGACCCGGCCGACGCCGTCCGGGCCCGTCACGGGTCCCACCACCCGTACCTGGGGTTCGCCGACTGGGTCGGCGACCTGAACGACCGGGCGTTCGTCCCCTTCCTCGTCCACTGGCCCCTGCCGCGGGCGTTCACGGTGCTGGTGGCCGCCGTCCTGGTGGCCGGTCTGGCGCTCGCCGTGCGCCGAGGCGCCGTGCTCCCCGCGGTGGTCGCGGCCGGCGCGGTCGCCCTGTTGCTCGGCCTGCTGTTCCACGAAGCGCTGGCTGACAGCACCACGGTGACGGCCCGGCTGCTGCTGCCCGCGTACCCGCCGGTGATCGCCGCGTCCGTCGTGGGATGGTCGGGCCTCCGGCGGGCCCCCTGGGCCACCCTGACCGTCCCCGCCGCCGTCGCCATGCTGAGCGGGGTCTTCCTGGTCGGCAGCTTCCTGCCGCGCTTCCCCCCGGGGCTCGGATGACGATCCGCGCCACACTGGCCGATGTCGCCTAGCTTCCGTAGCCGCCCTCGCTCTAAGTTGTCCTGTCCCCCCGGCGCCGGCCGGCGGGGCTGAACCCTCCTCACATGCCCCTGCAGAAACTCTCCGAGATCGCGTCCCGCCGGGAGCTCCTGGCCAACCTCACCCTGCGCGAGCTGCGCGGCAAGTACAAGCGCTCGTTCCTGGGGTGGGGCTGGTCGATGCTCAACCCGCTGGTCAGCCTGATGATCTACTCGCTGGTCTTCAGGTACTTCCTGCGCATCGACCCCGAGGTGGGCAACCCGTCCGGCCTCGACAGCTTCGCCATGTTCCTGCTGTGCGCGCTGCTGCCCTACAGCTTCATGACCAACGTGTTCATGGGGGGCATGGGGTCCCTCATCGGCAACGACAGCCTGGTCAAGCGGGTCTACTTCCCGCGCGAGATCCTCGTCGCGTCCAACGCGGCGTCGTGGGTCGTGTCGTTCCTCATCGAGCTGGGCGTGCTGGCCGTGGTGCTGGCCTTCTTCGGCAACATCGTCATCCTGTGGACACCGGTCGTGCTGATGCTGCTGGTCATCCAGCTCGTGTTCGCGTTCGGCATCGCGCTCATGCTGTCGACCGCCGCGGTCTACTTCCGTGACCTGCAGCATCTGATGGGCCTGGCGCTCCAGGCGTGGTTCTACACCGCCCCGATCGTGTATCCCATCGCCTTCGTGCGCGACCAGCTCGGCGAGGACAGCGTCTGGTACCTCGTGTACAACCTGAACCCCGCCACCCGCTTCGTCGAGGCCTATCGAGACGTCCTGTACGACATGCGCATGCCCGCCTGGGACCACATCGGCTACCTGGCGTTCATCGCCCTCGTGTCCCTCGGCCTGGGCATGGTGGTCTTCAACCGGCTCGAGGGCAGGGTGGCGGACGAGCTGTGAGCAACGACGCGGTCATCTCGGTCGAGGGCGTCTCCAAGCGCTTCCGGCTCTACCACGAGCGCAACCAGAGCCTGAAGAGCGCGTTCATGCGGCGGGGCCGGGCCCGCTACGACGAGTTCTGGGCGCTCCAGGACGTTTCCTTCGAGGTCACGTCCGGCATGACGTTCGGTCTCGTCGGCCACAACGGGTCCGGCAAGTCCACGATGCTCAAGTGCATCGCCCGCATCCTCCGCCCCGAGAAGGGCAGGATCTCGGTCGAGGGCCGGATGTCGGCCCTCCTCGAGCTGGGTGCCGGCTTCCACCCCGAGCTGTCGGGGCGGGAGAACGTCTACCTGAACGGCTCGATCCTCGGCATGTCCAAGCGCCAGCTCGAGCGGAAGTTCGACGAGATCGTCGAGTTCGCCGGCCTGGAGCGCTTCATCGACATGCCCGTGAAGAACTACTCGTCCGGCATGTACGTGCGGCTCGGCTTCTCGATCGCGATCAACGTCGACCCCGACATCCTGCTGGTCGACGAGGTGCTGGCCGTCGGCGACGAGGAGTTCCAGCGCAAGTGCCTGGAGCGGGTGGCCGACCTGCGCGAGGCGGGCAAGACGATCGTGGTCGTGACCCACGCGCTCGGGACCGTCCGCAACCTGTGCGACGAGGCGATCTGGCTCGAGCACGGGGTGATGCGCGAGCGGGGGAAGGGCGGCGACATCGCCGACGCCTACCTCGGCCAGGTGCACGTCGACCGCGAGGCGGACGAGTCCGGGCACGGCACCCGGTGGGGCTCGGGCGACATCCGGATCACCGACGTCGACATGCTGGGCCCCAACGGCCAGCCGACCGAGCAGATCCAGACCGGCGACGAGGTCACCTTCCGGCTGCGCTACGAGGCCACCCGATCGGTGGAGCGGCCGGTCTTCGGCTTGGGCGTGTTCACCCTCGAGGGCGTGCAGGTGAGCGGGCCGAACACCCGGGAGGCGGGGGTGTGGGTCGATTCCGTCGACGGCGCCGGCGTGGTCGAGCTGCACGTCGACCGGCTGCTGCTGCTCCCCGGCTCGTACGTCGTGTCGGCGGCCTCGACCGACGAGACGATCAGCCACACCTTCGACCACCGCCACAAGGCCTTCCACTTCGACGTCAAGCCGGGCACCCCGCACGAGACCTACGGCGGCGTCATCTCCTTCGACGGCCGCTGGGGCTACGGGCGCTGACCCGCCCTGCGGGCCGCCGGCTCAGAGGCCGGGCGCCTAGGGCGCTTGCCACGGCCTACGCGTGGGGATTTGGCATGGACGCACCAGCTCGACAGCTCGGCCGACCGGCAACGCAGCACGGTGACACGCGCCGGCGTGACCTATCCGCTAGGGGCATTCAGGCGCCGAGCAGGCGCCGCAGCCGGCTGGCGGTGACCGTGTCGGCGCCGTTGGACGTGAAGGCCCGGTGGATGGTCATCGGCTGGGGCTCCGCGTCGCGGCCGGTCGCCCAGAAGTACTCTGGCTCCACCGCCGGCACGGCCATGTCGGTGCGGAACTCGATGTCGACGCCGAACTCGTAGACGACGTTCTTCAGGTAGCGGACCGCGAACGGGATGCCCACGCTCAGCCGGGTCAGCTCGGCGACCACGCTCTCGGGCACCACGTAGGTGATCCTGTGGAGCTGCCAGCGGCCGCCCAGCATGCCGGCGAACACGTCGCGGTGGGTGACGCAGAAGTGGCGCCACGGCTCCTCGGTGAGGAAGTGGAGGTGCCCGTAGACGAACGCCTCGTTGCTGAAGGCGTAGGGCGTGAAGAAGGTGATGCGGGCGCCGTCCTTGCACACCCGGCCGATCTCGCTGAGCACGTGGTTCGGCTCGTCGATGTGCTCGAGGAAGTGCGACGAGAACACCTCGTCGACGCTGCGGTCCTCGAACGGCCACCTCTCCGACGTCACGTCGAGGACGACATCGACACCCGGCTGCTCGACGAAGTCGAGACCGGTGAAACCCTCGCGCTTCTTCCCCCCGCAGCCCACGTCGAGCCGGATCACTTCGTCAGCAGCCATGAAGGGACACCGTACTGCCCGTCGCGACCCCGGCCAGGACTGCGGTGGCCGCTCCGCCAGGCCCGCGGCCGGTCAGCGGACGGTGTCGCCGTTGGCGAGCACCAGCGGGACCATGAAGTTGACCGTGTCCTGGAGGTGGTTCGGGTTGTAGTACGGGTCGGGCGTGCTGGACCCGTGGCGCTCGCGGAGCTTGGCCAGCTCCCAGTCCGACGCACCCTCCGGGCGGCTGGACGACTCGTAGTGGAACAGCACGGTGTCGGGGTCGTACGCCACCCGGTACCCCTCGGCCCGCAGCTTGAAGCAGTAGTCGACGTCGT